>DASYMM010000516.1:0-9060 GCA_036009085.1 Pyrinomonadaceae bacterium
AGACACAGAGAGCACAGAGCGGGCACAGAGGGTTAATTATAGATCAATAGCGAGAGACAAAGCGGCGCAGAGGCTCGCCAGTCTTTGCAGACTGACGAGCCTCGCGCACGTCGCGCTTCCCTAAAGCGACGCGCGACGTGCGCGCCGGGAGATAGTTACAACGAGTTGAGGAAGGTGGCGATCTGGTTTCGCTGCGTCAGAGAGAGCGAGCGGAAGTTGTTGATGACGAAAGTGGCCTCGCCCGCGTGGCGCGTGATGGCCTCCGTGCGGGTGAGCGTTTCGCCGTCATGCATCAGGCGGTCGCGCGTGCGCACGCCCCACAGCGGCGGGGTGCGCAGTTTGTTGGCGGTTGACTGCCCGCCGTTCTGGACGATGCCGTCGCCCGTCCCAACGTCGTGCAGTAGGAAATCACTGTAAGGGTGAATGATCTTGTTGCCGAGAGCGGCTGTGACGGTGAACGCGCCGCCGTTAATCACGGTTCCCGCAGGCGAGGTCGTGATCGAGGAGACGTGACAGATGGCGCAGCCGATCTGGTTGAAGAGCGACTGCCCGGCCTGAGAGTCGGCGGTGGCGGCCAGCGCAGTGTCGCGCGGCGGAACTTTCGTCGCACGCATGAACTGTGCGAAGACGTTGATGTCCTCGCCGGGGTCTTCCCCGCAAATCGCGCTCGGATTGCTGTCGCAGGGGGTGTTGTCCGGCACGGTGTCGAAGGCGGCGACCGATAGGCCGAGCGAAGTGTTTTCCGTCCGCGCGAAACGGTTGGTGATGCCCATCTCGTTCAGATAGGCGTCGCTGGAAAAGGAGACGAGGCTGGCATGTTGGTTCTTCCAGCCAAAACGCCCGACGCGCACGTTGCCGGGAGCTTCAAGGACGGGCACTTGAATAACCTGTCCCGCGATCTGCCCGCCGCTTTTACTCGGCTGGCCGTTGGCGATGGCGACGATGGTGTTGCTGTCAATGGCTTCCACGAACCCGTCGCCGAGGATGTTGAGAGAGCTACGGAACGTCCGTATGTTCTCCGCGCTCGAAGGGACGCGCTCTTGAATGGCGGCGTTGATGGCGCGGTCGTTGATGAGCGAGCCGCCGGGGGCGTCAATGAAGTTGCCGATGCCGTCGCGGTGTCCGGCGCGCAGTTCGGTGATCTGGCTGATGCCGCCCGTCACGGGGTTCTGGTGGCACTCGCCGCAGCCTTGCGCGTTATAGACAGGCCCGAGGCCGTCGGCGATCACTTCGATCTCGTCGAAGATGATGCGGTTGTTGACGAAAGTGCCGGGGACGGGTTCCTGACCTTCCGGTGGTGGCGTACCTTGCGGGATGTGCCCGTTGGTACGGTTGTCGAATGCAGCGGGAGCTTCGGTCGCAGCGGTCTGACTCTGAACGGTATTGGTGGAGACCATTGGGAGAACAAACGCCGAGGCGAAGAAGAGTAGAACAGCGACTTTGAATAGTTTCATGCTGTGTTGCTCCTTCATCAAATTTGGATCAAACTGCGATCCAAGGGTCGGGTGGGTAACGGAGCGGCCAATAAATGAGGTGAGGTCACGTGCGGTTAGGGGTTACAACTTGCGAGGTTGTCTACGGGAAGTGTCGAGGCAAGCGCTGACGCGGAGAGCCAAGCTGGTCTTCCGGCAAGAGCACCTGCTGAGACAAAAGCTAATAATTGAATGGTGAAAAAGGTCTGGCTGCTGCGTGAGTGAAATTGCCCTTCAACTTCGCCCGTCAGTTCCCGTGTGCGTCAACGTCCCGTGTGCGTGAGTATGTAGAGTAAACTCCGGGTCAGGCTGTTTGATGAAGATTAAAGTGCCTGACGACTTTCAACGGATGCGGATAATAATGGCGAGGTGTGCGTCGCTAACCGTGAAGTAACGGCGGGAGATTATTAGCAATCCTGCGAAAAGTCAATTGTTATTTGCGCGAACGAAAGCGGGCGGCATCGGGCGTTTGACTTCCGCATCTCCTCTAGAGGACAACAAAAATTATGCTTGCCACTCGCGCGCGTGACGGGCTAAACTTTTGTCGGTGTCCGAATTAACGACGCACCCGCTCCCCAGCCCTGCCCGAGTTTTCACCCTCACCAAACTGATCGAACGCAAGCCGGGGTTGCCCGTCGCGTTCTCGATACAGAAGTTCCGAATTCCAAAAGGACATTTCCCTTTATGCCTACCAAGACATACGCGAGAGCCATCGCCCTCCTGTGCTTTGCTACTGTCTCAATCGGCCTCATGGCCTGCGACGCTACATCGCAAGGGCTGAGTTCCGGCCAGTTCGATACGCTCCCGGCAACCAAATCCCGCAACTCGAAAACTCCGGCGACACTTGCCTCTGCGCCTACCCTGAATCTCGACCTGTCGGTCGAAGAAGCCTACAGAGCGATCCCGCACCGTAGAACCGCGATGGACTTCGCCGCGTCCGGCGTTCCGGCTCAGGAGAGACGTTATCTGGAAGTTGCCTTTCACTTGATCGATCAATCTATCAGGCTCCGCGTTACTGCTTATCAAAAGTTCTCGCAAGGGGAAACCGGAGATGCGGGGTTGATTTCAGACATGGTACGTCTCGGCGAGTTCCTGCAAAGTTACGAGCCTCCGGCCAGTTTATCGGGCTATCATAAACAACTCGTCAAAGCCCTCGCCGAGCAGATAGCGTTCTTTGAAGAATGGTCTGCGCGTGGAAAACAGTTTCAGTACGGCAACCCTCACAGGCTGGCGGCGCACCCGAAAGTTCAGGGCGCATCGAACGCGCTCAGGGCGGCCTACGGAATCCTCATGGAGACGTATTCCGGCGAGAACGATCACAACAAGCAGGCGTTTTTTGACTATCACTGCGCACTGGATTTCCTCTAATCCCCCGGCACAACACGCTTGAAAACTCTGCTCAACTCATTTCTGCTCGTCTTACTGCTTGCGTCGTTCGTTGCGGCGCAAGCAGCGTCGTCGTCCGGCGTTGTCGTCAGTTACAGTTTCGACGACGACAACGTCGCCACCGGCCCAGACACGTTTCGTGTCTTCAACTACGCCAAGGGCAACGTCAATTTAACCACCACTTATTGCCGCAGCGGTTATCGCTCCGTCGAACTTCACGACGAAGTTGGCGACAAGGAGTTCCCCGAACTGCAAGGCTATTTCCCCCTCCAGCGCAAGGGACAACTCTTCGCACACTTCGCCTTCATGACGACCGCTCCGAACGAGCCTCTGAACATCGCGCTCGCCGGGACGGAATGGTTTACCGTGCGCAAGGACGGAATCGCATTTTGGCTCAGCACGAGAGATGGTTTCCTTTATCAACATTCGGGGAAAGTACACGCGAAGCTGTTCAAGCTCGAACCTTTCGAGTGGTACACGGTCGAACTCACCTATCGCATAGATGAAGGCACTTACGATCTCTCGATCCGCGCGGAAGATACAGAGAGGCCGCCCTTAGTCTCTCTCTTCAGACAAAAGAACGCTTCGGGGCAGGCCGAATCGGCGGTTGATAAGTTCTCCTTCATCGGCGATCTTGAAGATAAATCGAACGTGACCTATTACGTGGACGACGTGGTGATCAGCGTTGATCGGCACATGACGCAAAAGCCTTTCGTCGCGCCCGGCAGAAGAAAATTATTTGTTGACAGGTGGAACGACTACTACAAAAGGATGCTCCAACATCCGAACTTGATCCCCGCGATTGACCTGTCTGATTTCGGCATCCGCGCAAGCGAGCTTCAATCGTTCAGGCGCGAAGGCTTGATAAAAGCGTTGGAAGCCCTGCTGAACGGACGCCCTTTTGACGCGGCTTCGTTGAGTAACGCCTCGCCCGGTAACGTCCGGCTGCTCCAAGCGATCAGTCTGTGGATGCAGGGCAACGAACAGTTATCGAAGCGACAGGCGGAAGGGGCACTGGGAAACTTTGAAGAGGCGGCGAAGCAAGTCCCGCAAGGCAAAATCTACGAATTGTCCGCCGTCCTCGCGCTGGCTGCGCTCAAACGTTGGGAAGACGTGGACGCGAAACTAACGCTCCTTTATGCGGACTGGCACGACGATATCCGCTTCGCCGTCGCCTCCGCCATGATCGGGCTTGCCAGAGGCAACCTGTCAGAGGCGGAGAAGTGGCTGCGCGAGCCGGCCACCTTGATCTCGACGCAGCCCGATACGGAAGTTCTGCGTCGCCTGTGGAGCGGTCAGGTCAACGATGCGCTGATGGTTGACCTGAAAAAACAGTTGCCGCTCAACTGGCGACAGTACATCGAATCATGGCTCGTCTGCGAACAATATTATTTCGTCCTGCTCTGGCAAAAGTCGTTCGAGCGCGCAGGGCTTTACGCGTCGGCAATGGTGAAACGCTATCAAACTTTGGGACTGCCGGCGTGGTTGTGGCGCGAGCGAGCGGGTGACGCGGCTTTTTATGCTCAGTCGTATGAGGAGGCGAAACGTTTGTATGGAGAGAGCTTGAAGGAGAATGAGAAGAACACAGGCGTTTTGTTGAAGCTGTCGGATGTCTATTTTGTTCTCGGCGATCTGGAAAAGGAACGACTTTATCGCGAGAAAGTTTATGGCACGCTTTCCCCGAATTGAGCTAGAAGCGAGTTGATGCGTCACGCGAATTGAGGCGAGGGTTTATCTTTGAGAGCGGCGCGGGCGGCGGCTCTTCGTGGCTTTGGACTTCGCCGCCATCTCTTCTTTCTTAACTTCTTTCTTACGCTCTTCCTTTCGCGCAGGTCGTTCTGTTGCTGTCTCCCGCTTGAGCGTCTGCGCGATGAGGTCTTCGTCGGGGCGTCGCCCGTCGGCGAAGGCGAAGACGTGATAGTGGTCGCGGTTCTCCCTGAGCACTTCGATCCGGCCTTCCTCCTGCAAGCGCGCCAGTTCGGACATGATGAAAGTTTGCTCGGCGGCGTTCATGTAACGGTAATAGAGGTCGAAGGCCAGCCCCGTGGTGTGCGGCGGCACTTCGATGAGCGTGGCGTTGGGGTTCGTCTCGCGCAGTTGCCGCTGGTATTCGTCGGGACGCACTACGGAAGTCACGGCCAGTGGCCGACCGAATTTGTCGCGGTATGTTTTGGCGACCTCTTCCAACACTTTCAAGGCGGCAGGTCGGAGATGGCTGAGAAGCCGCACCTTGAAGGCTTTGCGTTGGGCGGCGTCTTGCAGGTCGTAGGCGCGCCCGCCGAAGTCGTGCGAAAGCGTGCTGATAATTTCGTATTCGTCGGCGAGTAAGCGGCGCGTGGAGTCTTTTTTGTAAAAAGAGTCGAGCAACTTGCGTCTCTCCGCGAGAGACTTCGCGGCACGCTCGTTTTCGGCGACTTCGGACAGGAGCCTTGTGCGGAACGCGCGGTCGCGCTTCGGCGCGGTCTTTAGTTCGTTCTTCAGGCTGGCGATGGTTTCTTCGAGCAACTTGAGCGAGTCGGCGATCTGGCTGTGCTCCTGTTCGAGTTCGGCGTCGCTGCTGTAGAGCGTGACACTCTTGCCCGTAGCCTTGTCGTAATGCGTGAACGGTTCGTCCGATGCGCTATAGCCGACGCCGTAGAGGATGTAGTTCTGGCCGAGCGCGGGCAGTTCGACCAACTCGCCTTTCCTGATGAGCGAGATCAGGTCGGCGAAGTCGTGCGGCGTTTGCAGCCCTTGCTCGCGCCACTCGGCGACCTGCACGCCCAAGAAACGGCGCGGGTCTTCGGAGTGCTTCAACTGGGCGGGGACTTCGACCTTCGCCTGTCGTCCCATAGGCTCGCCGCGATCCTCCTCGACCTTGAGCGCGGCTTCCTGCCACGGGTCAAGCATGGCGGGCGGCACGGTCACGGGCGCGGGCATCGCGGCGTCGTGCCTTTCCCGTCGGCAACCTGCCGGCAGGACGAGCGCGAGCAGTAGCAGCAACAGGACGCGCGCCCGCTTCCGGTTGGCGATGAAGGGAACGATGCCTCTGGAAATCATAGCTTTCAGATGCACGGCATCAGGACTCGGCGCATAAAAATCTCAATCATTAGCTCGGACAAGAGCATCGTTTCATGAAAAAATAGTTATAAATTAATAACCTCGCCGGGAGTAATTAAATTCCAACCAATGCTCCCTCCGTTGCGTCATAAGAATTGGTCGCGCCGTGCGCCGGTATTTATCGAATGGCCGGGCGGGGCGGCTTTCTCCCTGAAAATCTAAAACATTGTGAAGGAGAAGAACATGGGTAAGCACATTTCCAAAGTTATGATGGCAGCCATCGCCCTCTTTCTGGTGATGATGGTGTCAACTCCGGCGGAGGCGCAGTACGGCGGCCGCGGGCGGGGCAGAGGTTATACGAAGGCGCAGGTCGAGCAGATCATACGGCGTCTGGAAAACCAGAGCGACAGGTTCGTACGCTCCTTTGACCGCTCTCTGGACAACAGCCGCGTGGACGGCACGATGCGCGAAGACAACTTGAACCAGCGTGCGAGAGATTTGGAGACCGCACTCGATACCTTGCGGCGGGAGTTTGACCGCACGGATCGTTATCAAGACACGCAGGCGCAGGTGTCGAGCGTCTTGAATGTGGCCGAGGACATCAACAGGGCGGTCAGGAATCGTCGCTTGCGGGGGAATACGGAACGCCTGTGGGCGCGCGTGCGCACGGAGTTGAACACGCTGGCCTCCGTCTATAATCTGCGCCAATTGCGTTAGCGCAAGCAGCAGCGGCTATCTAACTTTCAGTACTGAAAAACGCCCTCCACGCGGAGGGCGTTTTTCACTTTCACTTCATACAGATAAAATTTCCGCACGCTTGCCGCAGTTGCCGACGCTGCCTTACTGGCCGCGTTTTCTAGCCCCACCGCCGCCGATTGGACGCGCCGTGCGCGGACTACCAGGCTTCATGCCCGGCGTACTCTGGCGCGCGGGATTTTCCCGGCCTCGCGGAGATGTCATCACAGGGCGCGGCCCCCGGTTAGGCCACGGTTGGCTCGGTCTATAGACACGCCGCACAGGGTAGTAATAGCCGGAAGGCCAGCCCAGACTCGAACGATAACCGAAGCCGTAGGGCGAACCCCAACCGGCAGAGAAGGGAAGGAACGTGCGATACCCGAACGAGGAGTCGTACACCCACAGACCGAAAGGCGAATAACGCGACGGCCAGCGGCGATTGCTGCTCAGGTAGCTGTCGAGCGCGCTGTCAACCTCGCCGTTGCCCAAACGGCGATTGAGTGCGACGAGGGTTTCAGCCCGCTCGCGGCTCCAGGTGTCGAACGCATCCTGAGCATTCTTATCGAAGGAAGATTTATTTTGCGCGGTGAGGTCGCCGGAAGCGCGCATGGTCAAGACTTCGTTCTTCTTAACCTTGATTTCGCCTTGCGTGCCCGCGACGCGAACTTCACCTTTACGAACCATCAACTCGGTCGCCTCGCGCGCCACGTTGACGCGGTAGAGTCCCTTCTTGGTCAGGACAATGTTGCCGTGCGGCGTTTGTATCTCCGTCGAAGATTCCTTTGTGTCGGTGGTGATTTCGGCGATGGCGCGACCATTTTCCAACCGCAAGCGGACGCGTTCGAGCGAGGTGTCTAACATCTCGACGGTCGAACTTGTGCCGACACGAAAATACGACCCCGGCGCGAGCAGTATCTCCACCGAACCGTTTTGTCCCGTCTCGACCACATCGCCCGCTTCGAGGTCGGCGCTCGATGTCAAAGGCAGTTCGTCGCCATTGCCGCGCTTCTTCAACATCGCCCGTCCGGCAACAAGATTAACCGCCCCGGCGCGTGCGGAGATAACAAACCGGCTCCGCTCTCTCGACTCCGCAGCGGGAGGTTGAGAAGCATTCAAAGTTTGAGTTTGAGCGTAAGTTGTGACGCCCGTGCTGACACAGGCCAGCGCAAAGACTGCGGCGGTCTGCCTGATAAAGCCTGATTTTCTCATGATAATTTATTCCTGCGTCGCGACTAATGATTGTTTTCCGTCGGTTCTGAAGGGAGACTGTTGCATGAATGATATGCCTTCCTCCGGTTAAAATCAATCGCCGCTTTTCAAAGCAAGCCAAGTCCAAATCGCCGACAGCAGATCAATCAGGCCAAACAACAGCAACGCTTTCGGAGCCGACACCGACAGAACGAAAGCGGCGAAGTAAAAAATAACCGCCACGCGCGTCCAGACAGTCCAACGGATGAAAATCGTCAATTCATTTCGCGCCGCCTGAACGTAATAGAAGCTCAGGCAGAGCACAAACATTCCATTGACTCTGATCCAGACTTCGTGTGTCGGCGGCACGCCGAAAACCTGCAACATCAGATTCGGGACGAGCAGCAAAAGCAAACCTAACCCGCAGAGGTAAATCCCGAACACAAACAGGCTTTTAGCCGCTCGACTCATATCTTCAAAATTCAGTCGTTACTTATCTTGAGCACAGGCAATACACACATTCCGGCATTAGTTCGTTATCATCCACATCTTGCCCGGCATCCTGCCATAGAAGCGTTGTTTCGCCAAGAAATCAGGGAACAAACGGACTGTTGGTGAGCGTATTTCTGATATGACCACCGAACAGACTCCCCTCGAACAGCCGCCCGCCGCACAGATCAACAAACAGACTTCCAAGAAGCCGCTCCGACTGTGGCCGGGCGTGATCGCCGTGGCGTTACAGTGGGTGCTCTGGTTCGTCGTGCCCATCGTTTCGCGCGACACCGCCATAATCGCGGCGATTGCGGCAATCGCCCTCGGTTTGGTGGTCGTCGTGTGGTGGCTGTTCTTCAGCCGCGCGGCGTGGGCGGAGCGCGTGGGCGCGCTCGTGCTGATGGTCTTGGCGGTCGTCGTCACAAAGCGCGTCGTTCACCCGTCCATTGCGGGCGGGATGATGAGGCTGATGCTTCCGGTCTATGCCGTCCCTCCCTTGAGCCTCGCGCTCGTCGTCTGGGCGGTCGCCACGCGTCGTCTGTCCAGCGGGGTGCGGCGCGCGGCGTTGGTCGTCGCTATCGTGCTTGCGTGCGGAGTGTTCACGCTCCTGCGGACGGGCGGCATCACGGGCGACGCCGATTCGGACTTGCACTGGCGTTGGACGAAGACCCCGGAGGAACGCCTTTTAGCCCAAGCCTCCAACGAGCAGGCCGCGCCCGCGTCGCTTCCGGCGGCAGCGTTGAACGGA
>DASYMM010000517.1:0-12983 GCA_036009085.1 Pyrinomonadaceae bacterium
AATATAGATCGGCGTGTTGCCGATGGGTCTGCCGAGCGGAACAGACGCGATCCCCTGTCGCTCTCCGCTGGATGCGTCGTAAAGATGAACCGTGTTCGTCACGGTCGTCTCCGTCGGGCCGTAAACGTTCAGCAAACGGACGCGGCCGCCCGTCACCCGCTGCGCGAGCGCGAACTGCTCGTACAAGCCGCGCTCGCCTCCAATCGCCGCCACGCGCAAGGCCAGTTCGCCGTCGAATCCCGTGCGCTCCACTTCGCGCATCACCTCGTTCCAAAACGCGGTCGGGAGATTGACGACGGTGATCCGCTCGGTCGCCAGAAACTTGTAGAAGGCCAGCGGCGAACTGAGCGCGTCCTCCGTGCGCAGCACCACGCAGCCGCCGTGGAGCCACGTCGGGAACATCTCTTCGACCGCGACATCGAAACTCAAAGACGCGAACTGCAACACTCGATCATTCGCGTTCAAGTCGTAGCGCGGCGCAATCGCGTAGTCGTGATGCACCACGGCGCGGTGCGTGATGAGCGCGCCTTTCGGTTTGCCCGTCGAACCCGACGTGTAGATCACGTAAGCCAGATTGTCTGGCTGGACGTGGCTCACGAGATTGTCTTCACGCTGTTCGATGAACGTCTCCGAGATTTCTTCGAGACGGACGACGCGCGCCTCTTGCGCGGGCAACACATTCAACAGGCGTTCCTGCGCCACGATTATTTCGATCCCGGCGTCTTCCAAGATGAGCGACAGGCGCGCCTGCGGATAATCAGGGTCGAGCGGCACGTAAGCTCCGCCCGCTTTGAGAATGCCGAGCACGCCCACCGTCATCTCAAGCGAGCGTTCGACCAGAATGCCCACCAGCGTCTCCGGTTTGACTCCGCCCGATTGCAGTTCATGCGCCAGCCGGTTGGCTCTCCGGTTCAACTCGTCGTAAGTCAACTCCGCGTCGCCGAACTTCACCGCGACCGCATCGGGACGACGCTCCGCCTGCGCTTCAAACAACTCGTGCAGGCAACGCCCGGCCGGGTAATCAATCTGCGGCTCGTTCCACTCGAAGAGCATTCGCTGCCGCTCGGCTGGCGTCAACAGCGACAACTCTTCGAGCCGCTTTTCAGGCTCGGCGGCAATCTCTTTCAACAACTCCGCGAAATGCGCGATCATCCTTTCGATGGTCGCCGCGTCGAACAAATTCGTGTTGTACTCCATCCTCAACTGCAACTCTCTGCCGGGCACAACCACCATCGAGAGCGGGTAATGAGACGCCTCTTCCCAACGCAAATCTTCGACCCGTAAAGTTCCCTTCTGTTCCTGCACCGCCGAGTTGACGGGGAAATTTTCAAACACCAGCAGGCTCTCGAACAGCGAACGCCCACGCCCCAATTCGCTCCACGCCTGAACATCAACGAGCGGGCTGTATTCGTACTGGCGCAACTCGACAAGCTGCGCCTGCAACGCTTTCAACCACGCGAGCAGCCGCTCCTCCGCACGCACCCGGACGCGCACCGGAAGCGTGTTGATGAACAGCCCGATCATCGTCTCGACGCCCGCGAGGTCTGCCGGTCTTCCCGCGACCGCCGCGCCAAAGACGATGTCCGTCTCGCCGCTGTAGCGACTGAGCATGATCGCCCACGCACCCTGCACGATGGTGTTGAGCGTCAGTTCATGTCGCCGCGCCAGCCCGTTGAGCGCACTTGTTGTCTCCTCCGAGAGATCGAGCCGTTGTTCGCCTTGCACCGCGTCGGGCTGCTGCGCGTGCTCGGTCATTTCTCGCCCCGGCGTTAAGGAGACGGGAGCGTTGAAACCTTTGAGCGTTTCGCGCCAGTAATTTTCCGCGCGCGACGCGTCCTGTTTTTGGAGCCACGCGATGTAATCGCTGAAGGGACGCCCGACTTCCAACGTCAACTCCGCGCCGCTGCGGATCGCTTCGTAGAACTCGAACAATTCTCTGAGCAACAAGGGCACGCTCCACCCGTCGAGGATCAAGTGGTGGTGGCTGAAGATAAAATAGAAGGCTTCGGCGTCAAGCTGCATCAACGACAGGCGCAGCAGCGGAGCTTCGGACAGGTCGTAACTGCGTCGCCTGTCAGCCTGAAAAAAGTCTTCGAGTTGTCGTTGCTGTTCCGCCGCTGAGAGCGCGCGCCAGTCCAACAGTTGCCACGGCAGTTTCACGCGCTTCTTCACCACCTGAAGCGGCTCGTCCAACCCCTCCCACACAAAGCAGGTGCGCAACGCGGGGTTACGGTCAATCACTTTCTCCCACGCCTGCCGGAACGCGGACGTATCGAGTTGACCGCGAAAGGTGCATCCGAGTTGCTCTATGTAAATCTCCGCGTCGGGCGCGTAGAGCGTGTGGAAGAGGATGCCCTGCTGCATGGGCGAGAGCGGGTAAATGTCCTCGACGTTTTTCATAAAGGAAGAGTGAGAAAGAGTTTGGCGTTTAAGTTCAGCGGTTTTAGCTTTCCTTCGTTCCGCTTAGTGTCTTGGTGTCTTAGTGGTGAAGGCTTTTTAAGACCACTCACCACTAAGGCACCAAGACACGAAGGGGGCGCAGAGGATAAATCAACGTAGGACTCTATCGTGTTGCCTTGCGCTTGGTCAGGTTGCCGGATTGCTACTCGAAATCGTCCGTTCCGAACAAGGCGGCGAGTTTCTCGAATTTTTCCGCGTCGAGCCGGGCGAGCGGGAAATCGGAAGGCGTGAACCCGCCCGCGTCAGGCGTCTGACAATGGCGTATGAGCCGCCGCAGAGATTCAAGGTAAGCCTGCGCGAGGCGTTCGATGGTGCTTTGCCGGTGAACGTCTGCGCTATAAGTCCAATCGAGTTGCAGTTCCCCTTCCGACACCATCCCGACCACCTCGATCAGATAGCGTCTGGTTCCGCGCAGGCTGTGGACGGGGCCGCGCGATTCGTTCGTCAGAGAGAACAGCGATGTCTCCTGCGCGCTCCCGACGTTGAACTGGCCGAGGTAGTTGAAACTGATCTCCGCCTGCGGGCGGCTCTGCAACTCACGCCGCACTTCCGCATCCAGATTGAGATAACGCAACAGTCCGTATCCGATGCCGCGCTGCGGGATGCGGCGCAACTGCTCCTTGACCGACTTGATTATTGCGTCGTGATCGTTTGCTTCGCTCACTTCCAGAACGAGCGGGGAGATCGTCGTGAACCACCCGACCGTGCGTGAGATGTTTACGTTTTCGAGCACGTCTTCGCGCCCATGCCCTTCGAGATCGATCAACACGCTCGCGCCGCCCGCCCACTCCGCAAGCGTCAAGGCGAACGCCGCGAGCAGCAGGTCGTTGATCTGCGTGTGGTAGACGGTAGAGATTTCATGGAGCAGCGCGTGCGTCTCTTCCGCGCCGAGTTTGACGACGACGTTGCGCGCCGACGCCTCCGTGTTGACGGCGTCGCGTTCGTCAACGGGCAGCCGTGCGATCTGTTGGCCGCGCCCGGCCAACCAGTAGGGCAACTCTCGACTGAGCGCGTCCGCCTGCGCGTATTCCGAAAGAAGCTCGCTCCATTGTTTGAAGGAGGTCGTCTTCGGAGGCAGGCGCACCGCTTCGCCGTGGCTCAGTTGCGTATAGGCGAGTTGCAAATCTTCGAGGATGATTCGCCACGAGACGCCGTCGATGACGAGGTGATGCGCCGCGATGAGCAGGCGGGCGCGGCGGCCTTCGCCCGTCCCGAAGAGCGTCACGTCGAGCAGCGGCCCGGCGGAGAGGTTCAGGCTCGACTGTCGCGCCGTCGCCGCCGCCTCGATGGCCGCGCTCAATTCGGTCTCCGGCACGTCTTCCATGTTCACGAAGGCGAAGGGCACGTCGTCGTCCGGCGCGGCGTTGAACTGCCGCCAGCCCGCGTCCGGCTCGCGCGTGAAACGCAGGCGCAGCGCGTCGTGATGCAGGAGCGTCTGCCGCACCGCTTCTTTCAAGCGCGGCGGGTCAAGCGGTTCGTTCACCTGCAACATGACGGACATGTTCCAGTGATGCGCTTCCGGCAAGTCCTGCTCGAAGAACCAGTGTTGAATCGGCGTCAGCGGAACGACGCCGGCGACGACGCCCTGCTCCGTCCGAATAACGGGAGCCGTCCCGGCCACGGTCGCCAGCCCGGCCACCGTCCGGTGCTCGAAAATCTGCTTCGGGGTGATTTGCAGGCCGCTCCCGTTGGCGCGTGCGACGACCTGAATGCTGAGGATCGAGTCGCCGCCAAGCTCGAAGAAGTTGTCGTTGACTCCGATCTTCTCGACGCCCAACACCTCCGCCCAGATGCGTGCCAACTGTTCCTCCGCCGCGTTGCGCGGGGGAAGATAGCTGGCGTTCGACGCGGCGAGCGCGTGGTCGGGCGCGGGCAGCGCGCCACGGTCTACCTTGCCGTTAGGTGTCAGAGGCAACGCGTCCAGCATCACGAACGACGCGGGGATCATGTATTCCGGCAACCGCTCTTTCAGATACGCGCGCAGGCTCTCGGTGGTCGGAGCGGGTTGCGCGTCGGAGACGAGGTAAGCGGCCACGCGTTTTTCGCCGGGCGCGTCTTCGCGCACCACCACGAGCGTCTGCGCGATGCCGGGATACTTGCCGAGCGCGGTCTCGATCTCTCCCAACTCGATGCGGAAGCCGCGCACCTTCACCTGATGATCGTTGCGCCCGACGAACTCTAGCTGGCCGTCGGCGCGGTAACGCGCGAGGTCGCCCGTCCGGTACAAACGCGCGCCCGGCTCCGCGCCGTGCGGGTCGGGGATAAACTTCTCCGCCGTCTGTTCGGGACGATCAAGATAGCCGCGCGCCACGCCGTCGCCGCCGAGCAAGAGTTCGCCGACCGCGCCGATGGGCACGGGTTGGAGATGCGCGTCGAGAATGAACGCGCGTGCGTTGGCGATGGGACGACCGATGGGCACTTCGGCGAGAGCCAGCCGCTCCTCCATCGAATCGGGCAGTTCGTAGAGCGTGGCCGAAACGGTCGTCTCGGTCGGGCCGTAAGTGTTGACCCAGCGCACGTCGTCGCCGAAACGCTTCTGCCACGTCTGAAAGTGTTCGATGGATGTCCGCTCCGCGCCCACGATCACGAGGCGCAGGCAATCGGGCAGCCCCCGCGTCGAGAGCGAGAGTTGGTTCACCCACTCGTGCCAGTAAGGAATCGGGAAGCTCAGGGCGGTCAGGCGTTGCCGCTCGATCAGGCGCAGGAAACTATCGTCGGGGACGAGCAGACGTTCGGCGGGCAGGAACAGCGTGCCGCCGCTGAACCAGATCGGGAAATACTCTTCGACCGCGCCGTCGAAGCTGATGGAATGAAACTGTAGAATCCGGTCGGCGGCGGTGAAGTCGAGCCGCGTGGCGATAGCCCAACTGTGGTTGATCACGTTGCGATGCGTGATGAGCACGCCTTTCGGTCTGCCGGTTGAGCCGGATGTGTAAATCACGTAAGCGAGATTTTCCGGCGTCGCGCCGCTCGACAAATTCTCTTCGCTCTCTCCGGCAATCGCGCCCCAATCCGAATCGAGACAGATCACTTCCGCCGCGCCGTGCGGGAGCGAACCGGCGAGGCGTCGCTGCGTGAGCAACACCGAGGCGCGCGCGTCTTCCAACATGAAGGAGATTCGCTGCGCGGGATAATCGGGGTCGAGCGGCACGTAGCCGCCGCCCGCTTTGAGAACGCCGAGGATGCCGACGACCATCTCGACCGAACGCTCGACGCAGAGAGCAACCAGCGACTCCGCTCCGATGCCCGAAGCGCGCAGGCGGTGCGCCAGTTGGTTGGCGCGTGCGTTCAACTCCCGGTACGTCAACTCGCCGCCTTCAAAAGCGACGGCGGGCGCGTCCGGCGTGCGCGCAGCCCACGCCTCGAACAGTTCGTGGATGCAACTCGTCTGCGGATAATCCACTGTCGTCTGGTTCCATTCCGACAACAGGCGGCGACGCTCGCCGCTCGTTAGCAACGACAGTTGCGAAAGCCGCTCGTCGGGCTGGTCGAGCAGTTCTTCGACCAACGCCTCGAAGCTCCTAGCCATGCGTTCGACGGTCGCGGCATTGAAGAGGTCTGTGTTGTATTGCAAGTCGCCGACGAGTTCGCCGTCCACTTCCAACATCCAGAGCGTCATGTCGAAGTTCGAGCGGTTGCTGCCCGCGCCGAGCGGGATGATCGAAAGTCCCGGCACATCGAGCGCGCCGGTCGGGGCGTTTTGCAGCACGAACATCACTTGAAAGAGCGGCGTGCGGCTCAGGTCGCGCTCCGGCTGCAACTCGTCGAGCACCTTCTCGAAGGGCACGTCCTGATGCGCGTAGGCGGCGAGCGTCACGTCGCGCACGCGCCGCAGCAACTCTCGATAGGAAGGATCGCCCGAAAGGTCTGAACGCAAAGACAGGTTGTTGACGAAGAAGCCGACCAGATTTTCGACCTCGACGCGATTCCGGTTTGCGATGAACGTGCCGACGCATACGTCCTGCTGTCCCGAATAACGCGAGAGCATGAGTTTGTAAATTGACAGCAACGCCATGAACAGCGTGCTGCCCTCCCGGCGGCTCAACTCTTTGAGGCGCGCGGTCAATTCTCTCGACAGGACGAGAGCTTCGGCTGCTCCCGCGAACGTTTGAATCGGAGGCCGCGCGCGGTCGGTCGGCAATTGCAAGACCGGGACGCCCGCGAGCTTCTGCTTCCAATAAGCGAGTTGTTCGTCGAGCACTTCGCCCTGCAACCAGCGACGCTGCCAGTGGGCGTAGTCGGCGTATTGAATCTCAAGCTCCGCGAGCGGCGACGGCCTGCCGTGCGCGAACGCCTCGTACAGCGTCGCGATCTCACGAATCAGGATGCCCTGCGACCAGCCATCGTTGACGATGTGATGCATTGTCAGGGTCAGCACATGATCCTCCTCGCTCAGCCGCAGCAGCCCGGCGCGCACCAGCGGCCCGCGCGCCAGATCGAACGGCTGCTTCGCCTCTGCGGCGATCAACTCCGAAGCTCTCTCTTCGCGTTCGGTCTCCGGCAATTCGCTCACATCGACGACTTCAAGACTGACCGGCGACGCAGGGTTGATCACCTGTACTGTGCCGCTCTCCCCGGCGGCAAACGTGGTGCGCAGCGACTCGTGCCGCCTGATGATTTCGCCGAGCGTCTGCTGCAAAGCGGCGATGTCGAGCCGCCCGCGCAGGCGCACCGGCGTCGGCAAGTTGTAGTCCGCGCTGCCGGGATCGAATTGATCGAGAATCCACTGCCGCTGCTGCGAGTAAGAGACGGGCAACTCGGCTTCGCGCGAGACGCGCTTGATGGGCGGGAAGTCTAACTCGCGCCCGTCGCGCAAGGCGGCCTCGACCATCTTCGCCAACTCGCTCACCGTAGGCCGCTCGAACAGGTTGCGCAGCAAAAATTCCTGACGAAAGATTTCGCGCATGTGCGAGACGACTTGCGTGCCGAGCAGCGAGTGGCCGCCGAGTTCAAAGAAGTTGTCGTGAATCCCGACGCGCTCGATCCCCAGTATCTCCGCCCAGAGATTCGCCAGCACCTCTTCAACCGGCGTTTGCGGCGCAACAAACTCTCCCGTCGCTTGCGGCTGCGCCTGTCCCGCCTCCGGCAACGCGCGCCGGTCAATTTTTCCGTTCGGCGTCAGCGGCATGTCGTCCAGCCTGACGAACACCGCAGGGATCATGTAATCGGGCAGCTTGGCTTTGAGAAAACTTTGCAACTCGCCGTTCGCGGGCGCGTGCGCCGGAGCGGCGGCGACGAAGTAAGCGTGTAGACGTTTCGCTCCACGCTCGTTCTCGCTCGCGACGACCACGCTGTCCTTAATCTGCGGGTGGCTCGACAGCGCGGCCTCGATGTCTCCGAGTTCGATGCGGAAGCCGCGTATCTTGATCTGATTGTCAACGCGCCCCCGGAATTCGAGGTTGCCGTCAGGCAAGTAAAGCCCCACGTCTCCCGTCCGGTACATCCTTTCGTAGCCCGTACCACGCGCGCCTTCCGCCGCGCCTTTGCGCCCGACAAAACTCCACATCGTATAATCCTGTACGCCGTCGCCGCTGGAAACCGTGTATGGCAGCCGGTAAATTTCGATGTCGCGCGCGCCGCACTCTCTGAGCAGCGAGACGAGCGATAACTTGTCCTCGTCGGCGTTGATGCCGGGCGCGATGCGATGCGGCTCGGGCGTGTAGACGATGGGGTCGTCCACGTCGCCGTCGTCCATGCCGACGATAGGCAACAGCGTCTGGACGGCGAACCTGCCGCCCTCTTTCAGGATGAGGAACAAGTTTTGGAGCGAGGCTTTCGGCCTCTCCAAACGGTCGAGCAGCAGCGTCGAGATGGCGAAGTCCTGCGAACCGGCGGCGAACTCCGATTCGCCGGCGAACATCTCAGGGGCGACATCAATCTTCGCCTGACGGACGCACAGGCCGTTGCCTCTGCCCTTCTGCACGAAGAACGGGTTGAAGTCCAGACCCTTCATGCGCGCCCCCATGCCCACGAGCGTCTGCATGATCTCTCCGTTGCCGAAACCGAAGTCCACGCCTTCCAGCCCGCCGAAGTCCTCAAAAGGCAGCAGCGCGCCGAGCACTTCGCGGTTGATTCCGTAAGACGCGTAACTGCCGTTCACGCCCTCGCACAGATACCGGCAGAAGGCTTGATAGACGGCGACCTTCTGGCAGTAGTCTCTGACGAAGGCGTGCGTCCGCTCGATCAAATCCGTGTCGAGTTGTTTGACCAACTCGAAGATGCGCTCGCTCGACATGTCGATCTGGCCGTGCTCGCGATGCGAGTTGCCGTCCCGGCGCAGCAGAATTCTGCTTCTGAACTCTTGCCGCTCCGCTTCCGCGCTCTCCGATTCGAGCAGCCCGCGATCATTGAAGAGCGTCTCCCCGGCGAAGCGGTTGGGGATGAATTTCTCTGCGGTCAGGTCGGGCTGTCTCAAATAGCCGCGCGCGATGCCGGGGCCGGAGATGTAGATGTCGCCGACGACGCCGATGGGCACGGGATTGAGATGCGCGTCGAGGATGTATGACTTGGCGTTGTGAATCGGCGTGCCGATGGGCACGTTGTCGTTCTCGTAAGCGTCCGCGTCCGACACCTTCCACAGGTGAGAATAGACCGTGTACTCCGTCGGCCCGTAGGCGTTCATGAAGGTACAGAACTTCGACCAACGCCGCGCCAGATCAGGAGGACAGGCTTCGCCGACGGCGACGATGGTGAGTTCGTCGCCGTGTCGCAGCAACGCCGGGTCGAGTTCCTTCAACATCGAAGGAACGAGCACACAGACCGAGATTCGATGTTCGTTGATGGCTCGCATCAGTCGCTCAGGTTCGAGATGATCGCGGCTGAGCATGACGAGCGTTGCGCCGTTCAAGAGCGCCATGAAGCTCTCGCCCACCGCCGCGTCGAAACTATAGGAAGCAAACTGCGAAATGCGGCTGGCGGGCGTCAAGCGGAAGTTGTCCGCCTGCCACGCGGCGAGATTCGCCACGCCCCCGTGCTCGATCATGACGCCTTTCGGCTGCCCCGTCGTGCCGGAGGTGTAGATCACATAAGCCGTGTTTTCGGCGGTCGCTTCACCGGGCGGATTTTCGTCGCTCTCGCCTTCGATCATCTCCCAATCGGAATCAATACAGAGGGTCTGCGCCCAGTAGCTCGGCAACAGATCGAGTAGATGTTCCTGTGTAATGATGATGGGGACTTGCGCGTCGTCGAGCATCGAGCCGAGACGGTCGAGCGGATAAGCGGGGTCGAGCGGAACGTAGGCCGCGCCGGCTTTGAGCACGCCGAGCAAGGCGACGACGATCTGCGGCGAACGCTCAAGGAAGAGACCGACGAGCACCTCCGCTCCCGCGCCGAGATGCTGTAGATGATGCGCGAGTTGATTGGCACGCCTGTTGAGTTCGCCGTAGGTCAGCCGTTCGTCATCGAAGACCACGGCGATCTGATCGGGCGCGCGCTCGGCGTGCCGCTCGAAGAGTTGATGTATGCACGCGTCGCGCGGGTAATCCGCGCCGGTCGTGTTGAACTCGACGATCAACTGTCTGAGTTCGGAAGCGGGAACGATCTCCCAACTGCCAATGGCCGCGTCCGGCTGACGCGCGACGCTCTCCAACAACTTATGATAACGGTGCGCCAGCCGCTCGATCTCCGCGACGGAGAACAGGCTCGCATCGTAATGAAACTCCGTGATTAAAGAACTCTCGCTCTCTTGACACGAGAGCTTGACGTTGAATCTTTCGACGCAGGCGTATTGCCGCAGGAGCTTGAATGAAAGCGTGCCCGCCACGGACGGCGCGGGCTGCCGGTTGAAGTCGAAGGCGACGGGCAAGAAGCGCGGCGGCGCGTCGCCGTTGCCCGCAAGGTCGTCGCCGTTGTTGCCTGAAAGGGCGTCGCCGTTGTTTGCGCCTTCGGCATGCTCCCAGCAGTATGAAGTCTGCCATGTGGAATTTTCGTCGTTGGCTCGCGTCAACTGTCGGAGAACTTCGGACAGGCGTGCCTCGCCGTCGAGTCGAGACTGAATTGGCAAATATTTTGTGAGTAGACCGAGAGTGTCCGCCAGTTCCTCGTCCGTTCGCCCGTCGTAAGCCGCGCCGACCGCGAGGTGCGCCTGCCCGCTCAAACGCCAGAGCAGGATGTGCCAGCACGCCAACAGAATCAACGCCGTCGTCGTCTGGTGTTCGTGGCCGAGCGTTTGCAGTTTCGTGAGCGCGTCCGACCCGACGTGTAAGGAGAAGGCGCGCGGCGCGAAAGGAGAACGGGCGTTGTGCGGTTTACCGAAAGGAAGTTTCAGGTCGGGCGGGTGGCCTGCGCCGCGCCGCTGCCAGAAGGCTCTGCCCGCCTGCGTGTCCTCCGCCTCAAGCAGTTCGTTCTGCCATTCGGCCAGATCGGCATACTGCATCGGCGCGTCGCTCGCAGACGTGCCGCCGGCGCATTCTTCATAAGCCCGGCTCACTTCGCGCACTAAAGTCTTGAGGCTCTCCGCATCGGCGCAAAGCGCGGGCAGGTTCAGAATCAGGACGTGTTCGCTTGCGGAGACACGCACGACGGAGGCGTGCAAGAGCAGCGACTGCTCAAGGCCGAGCGGCCGTTCTCTTTCCTCAAGGAGAAGTTGTTCGAGGCGGCGTTCCCGCTCCGCGCCTGAGAAGCCACCGAGATCATACTCCCGCAACGGCGGGACATTCGCGCCGTTGACAACCTGCACCGGAGTCTTCATCCCGGGCGCATAATGAAACGTCGTGCGGAGAATTTCATTACGCTCAACCACTCTTCGGACGGCGGCGGAGAGGGCTTCGAGCTTGAGATGTCCCTCGACGAGGACGGCGCACTGAGCACGAAACGCGTCCGCTCCTTCCGCCTGTTGCAACCCCCACAGACGCGTCTGTTGAGGGGATAACCTGAAACCTGTAATTGTCTCTCGTTGCATTTTGTGACCTTTGCGAAAGGTAGTTGGCGTGTGTGTGAGCGGGCGATGTGAGGAGTCGTGGCTTAAAGGTTGATCGCCGGGGGCTTGGGTGCCCGGCGGCTCGCCTTCAAACCACTACCCTGCGTTTAATGTTCTTGAGTTTGCTGAGCCGTGCCTGCGCGTAATCCTTCTCTTCCGTGGCGCGTTCCTGCTCGTCGGCAACTCTTAAAACTTCTTCCAACTCGTGCAAATGCACGTCGGCGTTGCCGGACGCGTGGCGGAGAATCGCTTCGTAATGTTTCAGCATGCGTGCAATGGTCTTCGCGTCGAAGAGTTCCGTGCGGTAGTGCATCGCGCCCCGCAGACCTTCCTCCGCTTCGCCGACCTCAAGCAACAGATCGTATTTCGCCGTCTGCGGCGCAATCTCCAACGGCGCAAGTTCGAGCCGCGAAAGTTTCAGCGGCGGGATTGGGGCGTTCTGAAAAACCATCTTCACTTGAAACAACACCGGACGGTTGAGGTCGCGTTTCGGGTTCAACTCTTCGACTAATTTATCGAAGGGCATGTCCTGATGCGCGTAAGCTCCGAGGCTCACTTCTGTCACCCGCCGCAACAACTCTCTGAAAGTCGGATTGCCGGACATATCCGCGCGCAACACAAGTTGATTGACGAAAAAACCGATGAGTTTCTCAAGCTCGCCGCGATTACGATTCGCGATGTCCGTCCCGACGAGGATCGTCTCCTGTTTCGTGTACAGGTAAAGCAACGCGTCGAACGCCGACAAGAGCGTCATAAAGAGCGTCGCGCCTTCCTTCAAGCTGAAGGCTTTGAGCGTGTCGCGCAGGGCGGGAGCGAGCGTGAAAGTCTCGACCGTGCCGCGAAAACTTTGCGCGGGAGGCCGTGGATAATCTGTCGGCAGCGGCAGCATGTCCGGCGCGCCCGCCAGCTGTTTCTTCCAGTATGCCAACTGCCGCGCGCCCGCCGCGCCTTCCAGCCACGCGCGCTGCCAGACAGCGAAATCCGCGTACTGGATCGGCAGTTCCGGTAACGTCACCGGCAGGTTATGCGAATAAGATTCGTAGAGCGCGCCTACTTCTCTGACGAGCACGCCGAGCGACCAACCATCCGAGACGATGTGGTGCATCGTCAACAAGACGACGTGCTCATCTTCCGCCAGCCGCACCAATGTCACGCGCAGCAGTTGTGGCTGCGACAAATCGAAGGGACGCTGCGCCTCTTTCCGCGCGAGGCTCAATGCCTCCGCTTCACGCTCGGCTTTTCCGAGCCCGCTGAGGTCTATTTTCGGAATCTTTAATCCCTGCGCGGGAACGACGACCTGCACCGGACGACCTTTCACCGTGGCGAAACTTGTCCGCAGCGCTTCGTGTCGCCGCACGATCTCGTTGAGGCTTTGTTCGAGCGCATCCGCGTCGAGCGCGCCCGTCAGCCGGATGGCGGCGGGCACGTTGTAGAGAGGGCTGGAAACTTCCAACTGCTCCGCCAGCCAGAGCCGCTGCTGCGCGAAGGAGAGCGGCAATTCCCCGCCGCGCTCCACCGCCTCTATCTCGTCCGCCGCGCCCACCTCGACGCCGCCGCCCCGCAACCCTTCCTCGACCTCCGCCGCCATCCCGCGCACCGTCGGACG
>DASYMM010000518.1:0-8205 GCA_036009085.1 Pyrinomonadaceae bacterium
CCTTCGGCGCGGCCACGCTCGCTTACCTCCAACAGTCGGCCGCCGAACTCGTCGAGCAGCCCGAACGCGCCGTTGACGTGTTCCTCAACGAAGTGCTCGACCTCGTTGACCAGCAACTCATCTTCGTCTTAGACGACTATCATCATCTCGGCACAGACACGGCTGTCCATCGCGTCGTGGATCGACTGCTCGCGTACCTGCCGGACGTGCTGCACATCATCATCATCTCGCGCGACGTGCCGCCGCTCGCCCTCGCCCGCCTGCGCGCACACAACGAACTCACAATCATCGACCGCGCCGAACTCCTCTTCACAGACGACGAGACGCAGGAGCTTTTCCGCAAAGTCTTCGACCTCGAACTGACGCCCGAACAACTCGCCGAATATCGCGAACGCACGCACGGCTGGATCACCGCGCTGCAACTTATACGCCAGGTCGCGCAGCGTCAGGCGCTCGCGCGCGGCGGGCGCGAAGGCGAGGCGCAACCGCGTCCAGACCTCTCTGAGATTTTGCGTCAATCCGAGTTGGACATCTTCGACTACTTCGCCGAAGAAGTTTTCGCAGACGAAGCGGAAGAGGTGCAGGGGTTGCTTCTGCGCATCTCGCTTCTGGATCGCGTGGAAGTGGAGATTTGCGGTCGTCTCTACCCGGACGGAAGCTGCTCGCAGTTGTTGCCTGCGCTCGTGCGTCGCAACGTCTTTATGACGGTGGCGGGCAGCGACGAGCGCGGCGAAGAGTATCGCCTGCATCCTCTGTTCAGGGATTTTCTGCGCCGCCGCCTGCGCTCGGAGATCGGGCAGGCGGGCGTGGCGCGCGAGCACCTGCGCTGCGCCGACTTCTTCGTCGAACGCAAGCAATGGGAACAGGCCATCCGCCACCTGCTCGCGGCGGAAGAGTTCACGCGCGCCGCCATCATCATCGCGCACAAGGGGCAGGAGTGGATCGCGACGGGCGCGTTCACGTCGCTCATCGCGTTTGTCGAAGCGCTGCCCGAAGCGGCCATTGAAGCGCACCCGCGCGCGCTCTTTCACCGCGCCGAAGTCGCGCGCCTGCGCGGCGAATACGAAACTTCGCAGACGATCCTTCGCCGCGCCGCCACGCTCCTCAACGAGCGCGGCGACGCCGAAGGCGAGGCCGAAGCCCTGCACTCGCTCGCCACCATCGCGCGCCGTCGCGGCGATTGCGCGGGCGCGTTCACCTATCTGGATCGCGCGCTCGAACTCGTCGGCGAAGAGTCGCCGGTTCGCATCAAGTGTGGCAACACGCGCGGTCTTTGTTACTTCGCGATGGCCGAGTGGGCGGCCGCCGAGGGCGAGTTTCGCGCCGCGCTCCAACTCGCCGAGGAGCAGCACGACACGCACTACATGCACCTCATCGCGCACAACCTCGGACTGCCCGCGATGATTCGCGGCGACTTCTCCGAGGCGATGCGCTGGCTCCGACGGATGCTGCGCGAAAACCGCAACGCGCCGCCTGTGCCGCAGGAGGCTTGGGCGTATCTCAACCTCGCGCGCTGCCATCTCTATCGCGGCGACCTCGCCGCCTGCGAACAGCATCTCGACCACGCGCTCGAACGCTGCCAACTCTTTAACCTCATCGCGCAGCGCGCCGAAGCCTTCGAGACTTACGGCAACCTCCACCGCGAACGCGGCGACGCCGCACGCGCCAACGAGTTCTACCACCACGCCGCGCGCACCTACGAAGAAGCCGGAGTTGACCTGTCGCGCTCCGAGTTGTGGGAAGAACAGGCTCTCCTGAACTTGCAGATCGGCGACACGTCTGCGGCGCGCGCGCTACTCGAACGTCTCATCGCCGCGCGCCTTCCCGCCAAAGACGAGATGGCCTTGCAGACCGCCACGCTCGCGCACGCGCGCGTCCTCAACGCGCTCGGCGAACACGCCAAGGCGCGCACCGAACTCGAAACCGCGCTCCAATATTTTCACCGTCACGGCCTGCACTACTACGAGGCGCACGCCTCGCTCGCGCTCGCCGCCTGCGCTCTGGCCGAAGCGAAAGAGCACGAACTCATCGAAAACCTGCGCCGCGTGCTCGATCTCTCCGCGCGCTACGATTACGACTACTGGCTGCGCCGCGAGGTCGCGCACCAGCCGCAACTCTTCGCCGCGCCCGACGCCGCCGCGCTCCTCCCGCCCGATATACGCGAGGAGTTGCAGGTCGCCACCGAGCAACAGCAGGCCGCAACGCAACAGCAGCAACAGGCCGCGAGCGTCGCCGCGCGCACGACGCCCGAGTCGGCGCACGCAACAGACGTTCAGACGCTCGCCGTGCCGCCGAAGCCCGCCGCCGATTTGACGATCAACATGCTCGGCCCCGTGGAAATCTTCCGCGACCCGGCGCGACCGCTCGCCGCCGACGCTTGGACGACCAAACGCGCACGCGACATCCTCTGCTTCATCGCCTCGCGCCGCCATCGCCGCGCCTCCAAAGACACGATCATAGACACCTTCTGGGGCGAAGCCGATTTCGACGCGGTCGAGAAGAACTTTCACCCGACCGTCTCGCACATCCGCAAAGCCTTAAACAGCAACCAGCCCGTCAAGCAGAATTTCCTGCTCTATCGCGACAGCGATTACCTGCTCAATCAGGAGTTTCCCTATCGCATTGACACGGAGGAGTTCGACCGTCTCGTCGCGGAAGCCGAAACGGCCAAGCGCGCCGGAGATCAGGCGCGTCATCTCGGCGCGTATGAAGAAGCCCTCGCGCTCTATCGCGGCGACTTCATGCAGGGCAGTTACGACGAGTGGGTCGAAGAACAGCGTTCATATTATCGAGAGCAGCGTTTGCGTATGCTCGAAGTGCTCGCCGTCGCGGCGCAAAAGCAGGAGGAATGGCCGCGCTCTCTGCAACTGGCGCAGCAGATTCTCGGCGACGATCAATTCCGCGAAGACGTGCACTGCATGATCATGCGCGCCCACGCCGCGCTCGGCAATCGTGCGGCGGTCAAGGATCAGTACGAGCACCTGCGACGCGTGCTGCGCAAGGAACTCGGCGTCGAACCGGCGGCGGAGACGCAGAAGACTTTCAAGGCGCTGATGGGCTAACGCCCCGCGACGGGAAAGACGCGACGGGAAAGTTTTTAGCCACAGCCACAGCAAGCAAAAAGATGAAAACTGAAACCACGAACTCACACGAAGACACACGAAATCCGTTTCGTGCTGTTTCGTGTGAGTTCGTGGTTCATCTCTTTCGCTTTTGCGAGGTGTGCTAAATAAATTCGACGCCTATGAGTTATTTACGCGGGCTGAACGGCAGCTTAAAAAAGAAGGAAAATGTAACAACTGGCCGTGTGGAGCCGTGTGCCTTTATGCTATTGTTTTCCCCCCGACTTTTATGCTCCTACCTCGTCGTGCGCCCAACCCCCAGCGCGAGCAGAGGCCGACAGGTCTTCAAAATCAAAGACATTATTTTCAGCGCACGTGTTAGCCGCAACATGATAAATATAGTTTTGAGAATAATCCGACCGGCAGCCGCCGTCTCCCTCGCGTTGCTGCTCCTGCTCAGTTCGGTCAACGCCGGAATCACCATCTCGACCGCCGACGGCATCACCGTCTCCACCGCTGACGGCATCAACTACATCGGCGCAAACGGCATCACCATCTCCACCGCCGACAGCCTCCTGACCTTCGGCACGAACGGCATCTCCACCCCCGGCACAGACGGCATCACCATCTCCACCGCCGACGGACTCTCGCACCCGAACACGAACAGCGTCGCCGCCGCCCAACCGAACGGCATCACCATCTCCACCGCCGACGGTCTGAACGCCACCAGCGCGGACGGCATCACCATTTCGACCGCCGACGGCACGCAGCATCGCGCCGATTCCGTCTTCGTCAACCGTCCGAACGGCATCACCATCTCGACCGCCGACGGATTGAACGCTATCGGCACGAACGGCATCACGAACACCGGCGCGAACGGCATCACGATCTCCACGGCTGACGGCATGACCGCCACCGGCACGAACGGCATCACCATCTCGACCGCCGACGGTGTCCTCGCCCGACGTGCCGACGGCAGTTTCTTCTCCGTCGCGCCGAACGGCATCACGATTTCCACCGCCGACGGACTCGCCGCCACGGGCGTTGACGGCATCACGATTTCCACCGCCGACGGCATCACCATTTCGACCGCCGACAACCTGACGGGCGTGAACACGAGCGCGGCGCGACCGAACACGGGCTTGCAGAGCGTTGACCCCGAACTCGCGCTCGCCATCAACGCGGCGAACGCGGCGACGGACGATAGCAACATCAACGCCGTCGTCGTCTATCACCAACTGCCCACCGAACGCGATTTCTCCGATCTGCAACGCATAGGCATTCTCGGCGGCACGCGCTTCCATGTCCTGCCCGCCGTCTACGTCTCGGCCAGCGCGGATCAACTGATCGCCGTCTCGCGCCTCCCGAACGTGCGCTCGCTCTACAAGAACCGCACGCTGACTTTGACCGCCGACCCGGCGCGCGGCGAAACGGGCGTGGAACGCACGCGGCGCGACGCGGACATCATGCGCAACAACGCGGGCACGCCTTTGAGCGGGCGCGGCGTGACGGTCGCCGTGCTCGACACGGGGATTGATTCGACGCACGGCGATCTGGCCGGACGCGTCGCGCAAAACGTCAAACTCGCAGACCTGCAAAGCGCGCCCGTCGGCTTCAACTATCCTTCCAACCTTGAGAATCTGCCGAACACGGATCAGGTCTACGGGCACGGCACGTTTGTCGCGGGCGTGATCGGCGGGAGCGGCGCGAAGTCGGGCGGGCAATACACGGGCGTCGCGCCGGGCGCGCGGCTCGTCGGCATGAGCGCGGGCGATCTCAATCTGGTGTTCGTCTTAAACGGTCTGGATTACCTGTTGGAGCGCGGCGCGAGTTTGGGCGTGCGCGTCGTCAATTGCAGCTTCTCCGCGAGCACCGTCTTCGACTTCAACGACCCGGTCAACATCGCGACGAAGATGCTCACGGACAGGGGCGTCAACGTCGTCTTCTCGGCGGGCAATACGGGCGCGGGCTGGCACACGCTGAATCCTTACGCGGCTGCGCCATGGGTCGTCGCCGTCGGCGCGACCGATTTCAAAGGACGACTCGCGGACTTCTCTTCGCGCGGCGATTTCGCGAACAGACAGTTTCGCCCCACGCTCGTCGCGCCGGGCGTGCGTGTCGTCAGCCTGCGTTCGAGCGGTTTGAACGTGACGGGCGTGGAAGGCATCGGGTTCAACGGCGACACAGGCGTCGCGCCGGGTTACGTGCCGTTCTACACGACGGCAAGCGGCACGAGCTTTTCCGCGCCGCAGGTGGCCGGGGCAATCGCCCTGATGCTCGAAGCGAATCCGAAACTGACGCCCGCCGAAGTGCGCGACATACTGCAACGCACGGCGACGCCGCTCGCCTCTTATTACTCGCACGAAGTCGGCGCAGGCGCGCTCAACACGCACGCGGCGGTTCTGGAAGCGATGTTCCCCGAACGCAAGCTCGGCAGTTTTCGTGCGACTCTGAATCGCGGGCAGGTACGTTTCGTCAGCGACCCGTTGCAGGAGATTTCCGGCACGGTCGCTCCCGGCGCGCAGGGCTTTGAGACCTCCGTGCAGATGCCTGCGGACGCGCTCATGGCCTCGATGCAGATCGGTTGGAGCACTTTGAGCGCGAACGATCTCGGCCTTGCGCTGTACGACGCGAGCGGCGCGAAGCAGGCCGACAAGAACGACCTCAACCTGCCGGGCTTGACGGGCAACCGCGAGCGCGCCGTCGTCGCCATGCCCCCGGCGGGCGCGTGGAGCGTGCGTGTCAAGAACACGCTCGGCGGTCTGGCCGCCACGCCGCAGGAATTCGTCGGCGTGCTCGAAGTGGCGCGCGCGGAGTATGCGCCGCTCAAGGATTTGGACGGGCTGAGCGCGTCGCAGCGCGCGGCGGTCTATCAAAATATACGCACGTTTATGATGTCGCCGACGGGGAACAAATTCCGCCCCGCGCAGGGCGTCACGCGCGGCGAACTGGCGGAGACTTTGGTGCTCGGCGCGCGCGTGCCGCAGTACGTGCCCGCCGTCTCCGACTATCGAGACGTGCGAAATCCGTCGCTGACGCTCTTCGTCGAGAGCGTGCAACACGCGCCGCAGGGCGCACTCTTCACGGACGTTGAGCGCGGCGGCAACTTCTCGCCGAACGATGCCGTGGGGCGTCTGACGGCAGCGGTCGCGCTCGTGCGCGCGGCGGGCTTGCAAGGCGAAGCCGAGGCCGCCCAAACCATGCCGCTCACCACGCTGCTGGACGCAAGTTTGATCCCCGGCACGCTGCGCGGCTACGTGCGCGTCGCCATCTCGCGCGGCCTGCTCGCACCTAACAACGCATACTTCCGCCCGCAACAACCGCTCACCCGCCTCGAACTCGCGCAAGCGATGATCGCGTTGCAAAAATTGCAAGCGCAATAAGGACGGGGTAAAGGTTGAAGACAAAGCGGGACGCAGCGATTAACTGCTGCGTCCCGCTTCCTGTTTTTACCTTTACCCCTTACCCCGCTCCCCTGTCTTATTTCACGAACAACTCCTCGGCGTTCCAGAGCGAGAAGGGCGGGAGCGGGCTTGGGCGATAGTTGTGGACGCGCGTGTTGGCGGCGACGGCGATGTGGCGCGTGACGATGGGGATGAGCGGCATCTGCTCGGCCATCAAGAGTTGTATGTCGCGAAAGATGACGTGGCGTCGTTCGCGGTTGACCTCGTGGGCTTGGCGCGTGTTCAGTTCGTCGAGGCGCGCTTCCCAGTCGTTCGCGGGCCTGGTTTGTTTCGGATGCCAGAAATGCTGGTTGCTCGCGCTGCGCAGCATGTCCGAATAGGCGGACGGATCGGGTTCGGTGACGGACGTGCCGAAGAGCACGGCTTCGTAGTCGTATGACGCGCCGATGCGCGCGCTCAACTGCGCGTTCTCGATGGGCGCGACCTGCACGGTCATTCCGAGTTTCTTTAAATCTTCCTGAATGACAATCGCGCTCTTGACGCGCACTTCGTTTCCGGCGGGCGCGATGATCGTAAACTCGACGCGATTGCCTTTCGCGTCGAATAACTCCGGCGCGCTCTCCGTGCCGCGAAACGTGAAGCCCGCCTCGCGCAGCAGCGTGCGCGCTTTTTCCAGATCGTATTCGGTGCGCGGCACGTCTGCGGCGACCCACGCGCGGTTGCCGCCGGAGACGAAGTTGTAGAGCGGCGTGGCGAGTCCCTGCCAAGTGTTCGTGGCGATTGAGTCGCGGTCGATGGCGTGCGAGACGGCGCGACGAAAACGCACGTCGTTGAACCAAGCGAGTTTGACCGGGTCAACGAGGGGCTTGCCGTCCGTCGCGCGTTTGCCCGGATTCATGTTGAACCAGAGATTGTCTGCGTAGAGGCCGGGGCCGAGATCGTAGGAGCGCGCCGCGCCTTGCCCGCCGCGCAGGGTCGCGTGATCGGTGGGGCGCACGCGGTCGAGTATGTCGAGCGTGCCCTGCCCGAGTCGCGCCACCGCGTTGTTTTCGTCCGTGACGGCTTCGATGACGAGACTGTCGAGATAAGGGAGTTGATTCCCTTGCGCGTCGCGTTTCCAGTAGTGCGGGTTGCGCTTCAAGGCGACGCGCTCGCCCGGCGTGGACAGTTCGATGGCGAACGCTCCGGCGGTGACGATTGAAGCCGGATCGGAAGTGATGCTGTAAGCCCTGTTGAACGCGCTGCGCGCGGGCGAGGCGGGCGAGGCGGCGTTTGCGTTGCCACTTGCTTCGGCCTTCTCGACTTTGTCGAGTTCCGCTTCAAGCACGTGGCGCGGCAGCACGTTCAAATTCGACATGTAGTTTTCCGGCACGGCGATGGCTTCGGCGAAGCCTAGACGAAAGCGGCGCGCGTCCGCGACCGTCGCCGTGATGGGCTTGCCGCCGACGAGCATCGCGTCTCGATAGAGCGGCGAGGAGACGCGTTCGTCGTAGAGCGCGCGCAGGGTGAAGGCGACATCTTCGCTCGTGAGCGCGTGGCCGTCGGAAAACTTCAACCCGTCGCGCAAGACGACTTCGACGCTCAACTCGTCGTCCGAAAGCTTCCAACTTTCGGCGAGGGCCGGCACATAGGTTTGCGTGTCGTGATCGAGTTCGACGAGGCGGCTGCCCGTTAGATAGAAGGCGACGAAATTCGAAGGCTCATCGGCGGCGAGAATGTAATTGAAAGTTTTCGGCGGC
>DASYMM010000519.1:0-11771 GCA_036009085.1 Pyrinomonadaceae bacterium
CACGCACCCCGGCGACTTCCGCACGATGGTCAACGGCTTCATGAACTCGACCGAATATCGTCTGAGGTTCGGTCAGCCGTAAAGTAAGCGCGGAAGAAGAAGCGTATAGATCACACGCCTGCGCTTGCTATCGCAGAGACGCCTTAGATAAAAAGAGATGCCGTGACGAAATGTCACGGCATCTCTTAAGCGTTGAGTTAGGGAACTATCCCTTTAACAAACCCGTGCCCTAAAAATGGGTGATCTATCTACCGGAATATTAATCCCGCCAGACCGATGCCTATCTTGAGTCTGAAAAGAAGTGCCATAAATTTATGACTCACGGTGTTTAAATAGTGAAGCGTAAAATTTAAAAACTTTGGGGTACTTGATGATGAAACTAATAAACAAAATTTCTTACCTTGAAGTTGCGGCTGCTTCGCTGATTTTATCAGCAACGATAATTTTTGCTCAGAGTAATCCGCCGACGCCGAAGCACTTCACTAAGCCGTCGAAAGCTGATCCCAAAAGCAAGGAGTTGATCGCCCGACTGGAAAGAAGCATCCCCCGGCTGATGACGGAAGGCGAAGTCCCCGGCCTTTCAATAGCAATCATCAAAGACGCAAAAGTCGTCTGGCAGCAAAGTTTCGGAGTCGCAAATTCTGCGACGCGGCAGCCGGTTAATGACGACACCGTTTTTGAAGCCGCTTCCTTAAGCAAGCCCGTCTTTGCCTATGGCGTTTTGAAATTAGTCGAACGGGGCAAGCTGGATTTGGACACGCCGCTCGTTAAATACCTGTCGAAGCCTTATGTCGAAAACGACGAGCGGGCTAATCTAATTACGGCTCGAATGGTGTTATCACACACGACGGGTTTTCCGAATTGGAGCTTCAATCAGCCGTTGAGGACGCAATTTAATCCCGGCGAGAGGTTTAGTTATTCGGGCGAGGGCTTTGTCTATCTCCAAAAAGTCGTCGAGCGTCTGACCGGGCAGCCGCTCGATGCGTTGATGCGGAAAGAAGTTTTCGAGCCGCTTGGAATGTATAGCAGCAGCTTTGTCTGGATGGACAAATACGAAACTCTCAAGGCGACGGGACACGATTCGGCGGGCACGGCGAGACCACTACGAAAAAACCCGGAAGCCAATGCGGCGGGCAGTTTGCACACGACGACCTCGGACTACGCTAAATTTGTTGTTGCCGTGATGCAAGGGAAAGGACTTAGAAAAGAAACTCTCAACCAAATGCTCGGTCGGCAGACCAGAGTTGACGAAGGCTGTTCAAATTGCATCGCCAATGAACCGACGGGGAAGTTTTCAGACTCGATTTTCTGGGGGCTTGGTTGGGGTTTACAAAGAACCGAGCGGGGCAACTCGTTCTGGCATTGGGGCGACAACAACAATGACACTCACGCTTTTGTCATCGCCTCGGAAAAACAGAAGTCCGGCCTCTTAATTTTCACCGACAGCGGAAACGGGCATTCGATCATCCCGGAGATTGTTAGTCAGGTCATGGGCGGCCAGCAGCCCCTCACCGCCTGGATAAACTACGAACCATACAACTCTCAATTTAAAAGTTTGCTGCGGGCTATTCTGTCCGAAGGCATAGACGCGCCGCTTAAGCGTTATTTAGACGAAAGAACCCAGACCGGGAGGCGTTTGAATGAAGTGCAAATAAACCGGCTCGGTTACGCGCTGCTGGAAAGAAAAAAGACGGCGGAAGCGATCAGAATATTTAAGCTCAACATCGAGGATTATCCGAACTCGGCTAATACCTACGACAGTCTGGCCGAAACATATTTGGGAATTGGTGAAAAAGAGCGCGCCGGAGAGTTTTATAAAAAAGCGTTGGAGGTTAATCCGAAGTATCCCAACGCGGGCGCGGCGGCTGAAATCCTGAAAAAAATCGAAGCAGAATCAAAGCCGGATTAAGGTTCACAGGCGCACGGACATTTCGCGGGCTAACGTCGCCGATGCTCTGCTCAACTCCTCATGTCATGAGTTCAATTGCAGATCACGAATTATATCTAAACGATTCTTCGTCCAAGACCTCGCTTAAAGATTGTTAGCCCACCGCTTCTGATGCTCGAACACGGGTTTGGAACTCCACAGCCCATCATCCCAATGTTCGCCAATCTCGTCGAACATTTGTCGGCTAAACTCCTTGTCATCGCTCATGATGGCGAGCAGACAGATTTGGTTAGCCACCTGCATCGAGGTGCCGTACTTCTTCACCATTTCCGAAAACCCTGCTTTGATCCGTTTCCAAGAGATGTCCGACCCACGGAAGAACCTGCCGCCCTTCACATCCTGAACCTGAATCCTCGCGACGTAGGACGCGATCTTGTAATAGATAATTGAGCCTTCCGTGCCTCCGACTACCATTGAGGAGGTGTCGGCGAAACGCTCCCAGTCGCCGGGTTGGCCGTTCCAGCGCGGCATCAGGTACATGGCTTTCAGTTCGTAATAAGGGTAATAGAGCGGTTCAAGTTTCGTGGCCGAGGCGAAGAGCCGGTCGAAACTGTTCGCCTCCCAACCCTGCCCGATGGCGAGATACATCATGACCGCGTAGGAGTGTGGACACTCGACCTTGAGGCTTCTCGCTTCCTCTAAAATCGCCGCAGAGCGCGCCATCCGCGAGGCAAAAAGGCGCGCGCTATCCCGGCTGAGCGTATTCGCATAACTGCCTCCACGAGCCTGCCAACCGTATTCGAGGTAGGCCGCCGCGAGTCCCACCCTTGCCGTGATCGAACCTGGCTTTTGTGCCATCCACTTTTCCAGTTTTTCGAGATGATATTTCCAGGCTCCTTCAGACGATTCGTTGAGGTCGTCGGGAAACTTCAAGCCCTGATAAAACAGTTGCAGTGTCCAGGCTCCCCCGCCAAGTCTTTCTTTTGAACTTCTGGCTGCATCTGCGATGCGGTCGAGCGAATCAAATTCTTCATGATAGAGATAGTCACGCACCTGTGCCCCGTACTTATAGTTGGCGTGTGAATCGGTTTTGGGATCGACTTCCGGGGGCGCGAGGCGGGCTGCCGGATTTTTTGTGCGATCCGTGTACTTGAGCAGGCGAGCCAGCGTCGCAGGGTAAGACGCCTCCTGAGGTTCGAGACGAATCGCGTGTCGGACGGCTTCAACCGCCGCACTCATCTCGTTCAGTTTGTCGTATGCGAGGCCAAGATTGAAATACGCCTTGCCATAGTGTGTATTGAGGCGAATGGCCTCCTTGTACATGCCGACCGCATCCTGATACTGACCCAACCCGTGCAAGATTTTGCCGAGGACGTGACGCGCTTGATCGGAGTCCGGTTGAAGACGGACGGCCTCGCGCGCGGGAGTCAGGGCTTCGTCATAGCGATGCAACTCACAAAGGGAGCGCGCCAGATTCTTTTGCGCTTCGGTGAATGTGGGGGCGAGCCGCACAGCCTCTTGAGCTTTAGGCAAGGCTTCTTTCACCTTCTTTTGTTTGATGAGTTCGGCGGCGGCATCGTTAAGCGTCTTAGCTTGCGGCGAGACGCTTTTATCGGTGGCAGTTGCGCTGAGAAGATGTGCGCCCCCGCAAGATGAGGTAACGAGTCCGAGAGCCATCAGTAGCCATAAATAGGCCACCACTACGAAATAACGTGTAGTCATGTGTACGAGGTTTCTCCGCGGAAGATTGGTCTGGAAGTGTTGAAAGAGGTGAGGAGGAGCCGCGAACCGGGGTATGATTCAGGGCGAAAAAATAGTAGCTTTTAAACTGCCAGCCCGTCAATAATTACTTTTACAAACCGTTAACCGAATTCACCCACGGTCACTGTACGCCCCCGCGCGTCGGGACGCCGAATAGCCGGGCATTTTATCAAGCGTGGATTCAAGCCATTACGCAATTGTTCTCGATTGTTTGTTCCGGCGATGAGGCTTGTGCTGTTTGCGCGGCGCGGGTTAATTTGAGAAGCGAGCATGAATTCCGGCGCGGCTCTTGCCGCACGGCGCGCAAGAACCCCGGTGTCCGCGCGTTCATCCGTTGCTCCCAGACGCACGCCACGACGGAGTTCAAAGAGCAAACAGAGGCCATTAACCCGCATGAAAATCAACCACACGCGCACACGCCTGTTGACATTGACGATCATCTTCACGCTCCTCGCCCCGCCGCCCGCCAGCGTCGCCGCTGATGTCGCGGCTGAACGGGGCGGGCAGGAAGTGGTGGCGGTCGCGGCGCAAAACGGCCTGCGTTTCCGCCTGAGCGAGGGCAGGGAACAGACCGCCCGCCCCGCGCCCGATCCTCTCGCGCCCGCCGAGCCTTTGTCCGCAGCAGAGACTAAAAAACTACTCGACCGTTTGCCCAACCTCGCGCCCGATGCAAACGACACGCAGGATTTCAAACTCCGCGAGCGTTCGTTGCCGCCGCCCCGCGCCGGAGAAACCATCCGGGCAGCGTTTGCCCCGCCCGCCCCGAACGCGCCGCCCGTTCCCGCGCACACGCGCGCGCCGCTCGAAGTCCTGCGCTTCGCGCCGGAAGGCGAAGTCGCGCTGGCTCCCGCGTTCAGCATCACGTTTTCGCAAGCGATGGTCGCCGTCTCATCGCAGGAGGAGACGGCGGCGAGCGTCCCCGTCAAGATGACACCACAACCGGAGGGCAGTTGGCGTTGGCTCGGCGCGCAGACGCTCATCTTCCAACCGCGTGTCGAAGGCGGCAGGCTGCCGATGGCGACGAATTACACTGTCACCGTTCCCGCCGGGACGAAGTCCGCGCTCGGCAACGCGCTCGCGGTAACGAAAACTTTTAGTTTCGCCACACCGCCGCCGACGGTGAAAAACTTTCACCCGCAGGGCGCAAGCCAACCGCGCGACGCGTTGATGTTCGTCGAGTTCGACCAGAACGTCGATGCCGCCCGCGTGCTCGAACGCCTCAGACTGCAACCCGCCGCCACGGGCGCGCGCCTGCGCCTTGCGACGCAGGAAGAGATCGCCGCCGATCAGTCCGTCAGTTATTTAAGTAAACAAGCGCAGGCGGGACGCTGGCTCGCCTTTCGCGCAGTGGACGCGAGCGGGGCGACGAAAGACGCGCTCCCCACAGACACCGACATCAAAATCGTCGTCCCGCCCGGCACGCCCTCCGCCGAAGGCACGCGCACGACCGCGAAAGAGCAGAGCTTTGCCTTCAAGACTTACGGCGCGTTGCGCGTCACAGAGGCCGCTTGCGGCTACCAGCAGAGATGTTCGCCCTTCGACCAACTCCGCCTCACCTTCAACAATCAACTCGATCAGGCGAAATTCAGCGCGGCGCGTGTCACCGTCAAGCCCGAGATTCCGGGCGCGAAGATCAGCGCGGGCTCCAACACGATCTTCATCGAAGGCGCGAAGCGCAGCAACACGACTTACACCGTCACGCTCGACCGCGCCATCTCCGACGCGTTCCAACAGACGCTCACGGGCGAGAACGTCTTCAACTTCAAAGTGACCACCGCCGCGCCGCGCCTCTTCTCCACCGGGCAGAACTTCGCCGTGCTCGATCCGGCGGGCAGACGCGCCTTCACGGTCTATAGCGTCAACTACCCGAAGCTCAAGGTCACGCTCGCCAAAGTCACGCCCGCCGACTGGACGCAGTTTCGCCGCTATGAGGTGGAGCGCGCCCGCCAGAATGTAGCGCACACGCCGCCGGGGAAAGTTGTCTTCAGCGAAGTGATCGAAGTCAAAGCCGCTGCGGACGAACTCGCCGAGACCTCGATTGATCTCTCGCCCGCGCTGACGAACGGGTACGGGCAAGTCTTCGTCCGGGTTGATGCGGTCGGCCTCCCCCCGGCGAATGCGAACAACTACCGGCAGAACTTTGTCGAGGCGTGGGTGCAGGCGACCGGGATCGGGTTGGACGCTTTCGCCGACAAGCAAGAACTCGTCGCGTGGGCTAACTCGCTCACGGACGGAAAGCCGCTCGGCGGCGTGGAGTTGACCGTCTCGCCCGACGGCCTCGCGGGCACGACGGGCGCGGACGGCCTCGCGCGCCTCCCTTTCAAAGCGCCGCCCGATACGAATGGGCAGACGGGCGCGTTACTCGTCGCGCGGCGCGGCGACGACATCGCGATCCTGCCGCAACAGTATTACCCTTACTACTACCCCAACAACGAGAACAATAGTTGGCGGCGTTACGATTCGAGCGAGACGCTGCGCTGGTACGTTTTCGACGACCGCAAGCTGTACCGACCCGGCGAAGAGGTGCACATCAAAGGCTGGATTCGCAAAGTCAACTTAACCGCGACCGGCGACACCGAGATGTTTGCGCCCCCGGCGGGCGAACTCGCCAACTACGTTTTGACCGACGCGCAGGGCAACGAGATCACGAAGGGCAGCCTGACACTGAACGCACTCGCCGGGTTCGACTTTAAGTTGCCACTCCCCGCGACGATGAATCTCGGCGGCGCGAACCTCTCCTTCGCACTAGCGCGACACGGCGGCGGGTACGTCCACCAATTTCAGGTGCAGGAATTCCGCCGCCCCGAATTCGAGATCACGGCGCGCGCTTCGGAAGCCCCACACTTCGTCGGCTCGTTTGCGACCGCGACAATCACGGCGGCCTATTTCGCGGGCGGCGGCCTGCCGGACACGGAAGTCAACTGGACTGTTTCGTCGCGTCCGACGAACTACACGCCGCCGGGCCGCGACGATTACACGTTCGGGACGTTTTATCCGTGGTGGCGCAGCGGCGAGAATTACGGCGGCTGGAACTCGCAAGCCTTCAAAGGGCGCACGGACGCGGACGGCAAGCACACGCTGCGGATCGATTTTGACGGGGTGCAACCGGCACGCCCTTCGAGCGTCACCGCCGAAGCGCGCGTGCAGGATGTCAACCGCCAGACGTTCGCCGCGACGACGACGCTGCTCGTGCACCCGGCGGACGTGTACGTCGGGTTGCGCTCGGCGCGGACGTTCGTGCAGAAGGGCGAAGCCTTCGACATCTCAACCATCGTCACAGACCTCGACGGGCGCGCGCTCCCGAACCGCTACGTGAATCTAAGACTCGTGCGACTCGACTACGTTTACGAGCGAGGCACGTGGCAGCAGCGGGAAGAGGACGCGCAGGAGCAAAACGTCAAGAGCGGCGCGCAAGGACTGAGCGTGCGTTTTCCGGCGAAGGAAGGCGGCATGTATCGCCTGACGGCGCGCGTGCGCGACGAGCGCGAGCGCGTGAACGAGAGCGAGTTGTCGCTGTGGGTCGCGGGCGGGAAGACGCCGCCGCGCCGCGAGGTGGCGCAGGAGCGGGTCGAACTCATCCCCGACCGCAAAAGTTATGCGGGCGGCGAGACGGCGGAGATTCTCGTGCAGTCGCCGTTCGCCCCGGCCGAAGGCGTCCTGACGCTCAGGCGTTCCGGCCTGCTCCGCAGCGAACGCTTCACGATGAACGAAAGTTCCTACACGCTGCGCATCCCTCTCGAAGAGGCGTTGACGCCGAACGTCAACGTGCAAATTGATCTCGTCGGCGCGGCGACGCGCGTGGACGATGCGGGCGTCGAGATGTTGAACGTGCCGAAGCGTCCGGCCTATGCGACGGGGGAGATCAATCTGGACATCCCTCCTGCGTCGCGTCGTCTGAGCGTGCGTGCCACGCCGCGCGAAGCGGTGCTCGAACCGGGGGCGGAGACGCTCGTTGACGTTGAAGTCAAAGACGCCGCAGGTCGTCCCGTCGCAGGCACGGACACGGCGGTCGTCGTCGTTGACGAATCCGTGCTCGCGCTGACCGCTTACAGTCTCGCCGACCCGTTGAGCATCTTCTACGCCGGGCGCAGCGAAGACGTAAGCGACTATCATTTGCGCGAGCGGCTGAAGTTGGCGGACCCAGCAGAGGTCAAAGAGAAGATGGCGGAAGACGAAGGTGTCCCTCCGGTCCCCCCCGGAGGCAGCGTCGTGGCTAGGAGAAGCCGGGGAGCTTTGACGAAATACAAAGAGTGGCCGGCGGGCGGGCGTGATGCGGCGTATATATTGTCTGCCGACGCGGCGGCTGAGGCGGTAAACATATCTGCCGCGCCGCCGCCGATGATGGAGGCAGTGCCCACGCCCGTCCCCCAAGGCGAGCAGGCGCAGGAAGTGATCCAGCTTCGGCAAAACTTCAACGCCCTCGCCGTCTTCGCCGCGTCGCTCCCGACCGACGCGAACGGGCGCGCGCAAGTGAAAGTCAAACTGCCCGATAACCTGACGCGCTATCGCATCATGGCCGTCTCGGTGGCGGGCGGCAAACAATTCGGCGCGGGCGAATCAAACATCACCGCCCGCCAGCCGCTCATGGCGCGCCCCTCCGCCCCGCGCTTCCTCAACTACGGCGACCGCGCGGAACTCCCGGTCGTCCTGCAAAATCAGACCGACGCGGCGATGAGCGTCGCCGTCGCCGTGCGCGCGACGAACGCCGACTTGACGGAAGGCGCGGGTCGCCGCGTTCAGGTGCCCGCCAACAACCGCGTCGAAGTTCGCTTTCCCATCGCGGCGGTCAAACCCGGCACGGCGCGCTTTCAAATCGCCGCCGCCGCGGGTAACAAAGCCGACGCCGCGCAAGTCGCCTTCCCCGTCTATACGCCCGCCACGACCGAAGCCTTCGCCACCTACGGCGTGATTGACGAGGGCGCGATAGCGCAACCCGTCAAAGCCCCGGCGGGAGTCGTCCTGAGTTTCGGCGGCCTCGAAGTGACGACCGCCTCGACACAGTTGCAGGAACTCACCGACGCCGTCATCTATCTCGTCAACTATCCCTACGGCTGCGCCGAACAGGTCTCTTCGCGCGTCCTCGCGCTCGCCGCGCTCAAAGACGTGCTCACCGCCTTCAAGGCGAAAGACCTTCCCACGCCGCAGGCCATGCGCGACTCGATGGCGATTGATCTCAAACGCCTGCAAGGACTGCAAAACGAAGACGGCGGTTTCGACTTCTGGCGACGCGGCAACGCTTCAGTCCCTTACGTCTCCGTCCACGTCGCGCACGCGCTGGTGCGCGCGCAGAGCAAGGACTTCGCCGTGCCCGCGGAGATGTTGAGCAAGTCGCAAAACTACCTGCGCCAGATTGAGAGTAAGATTCCGCGCGACTACAGCGTCGAGTCGAAGCGCGCGATCCGCGCTTACGCCCTCTACGTGCGCGCGCTGATGAAAGACCGCGACGCCGCGCGTGCGCGCAGACTCGTCGCGGAGGCGGGCGGCGTCGAAAAACTTTCCCTCGAATCGCTCGGCTGGCTGTTGCCCGTCCTATCGGGCGACGCCGCTTCTCTGCAAGAGACACAAGCCATCCTTCGACACCTGAACAACCGCGTCACAGAGACGGCGGGCGCGGCGCATTTCGCGGACGCCTACAGCGACGGCGAGTACACCATCCTTCATTCCGACCGCCGCGCCGACGGCGTCATCCTCGAAGCGCTCATCGGCGAACAGCCGAAGAGCGACCTCGTCCCGAAACTCGTGCGCGGGCTGCTCTCGCAACGCAAGCGCGGCCGCTGGTCAAACACGCAGGAGAACGTTTTCATCCTGCTCGCGCTCGACCGTTACTTCAACACCTACGAGCGCACCACGCCCGATTTCGTCGCGCGTGTGTGGCTCGGCGGCGGCTACGCGGGCGAACAGGCGTTCAGAGGTCGCTCGACAGACCGGCAACAACTCAACCTGCCGATGTCCACTCTCGTCGAACGCACCACGAGCGCGCCCGTCAACCTGACCATCGGCAAAGAAGGCGCGGGGCGGCTCTACTTCCGTATCGGGACGCAGTACGCGCCCGCGAACCTCACGCTCGCCGCCGCCGATTACGGCTTCCGCGTCGAGCGCAAATATGAAGCGATTGACGACCCGGCAGACGTGCGGCGCGACGCCGACGGCACCTGGCGCATCAAGGCGGGGACGCGCGTGCGTGTCAGGCTCACGATGTCGAATCCGGCGCGGCGTTATCACGTCGCGCTCGTTGACCCGCTGCCCGCCGGTCTCGAAGCGTTGAACGCCGCGCTCGCCACCACCGAGCAACTGCCGCCGGAATCAAACGAGTCGGCCATCTATCGCGGCGGGCACGGCATCTCCGATTTCTACTGGTTCCGGCGCGGCACGTGGTACGAGCACCAGAATTTGCGCGACGAGCGCGTCGAAGCCTTCACGTCGCTGTTGTGGGAGGGCGTGCACGAGTATAGCTACTTCGCGCGTGCGACGACGCCCGGCCTGTTCGTCGTGCCGCCGGCGAAGGCGGAGGAGATGTATTCCCCCGAAACCTTCGGGCGCGGGGCGAGCGACCGCGTGCGCGTGGAATAGCGGACTCTGTGCGGGAATTGAATACGCGCCGGTAGGGTTGCGAAACTCAAAGGCGGGTTAATTTGACAGTTGCCGGATGACTTTGCCGCTCCTGTCGATCAACCGCTGGTGGCCTTCAACTGTCGAAACGTGCGCGAGGCCGCCCGCGAACGGGTGCGCTTCTCCGTACTGCGGGGTGATGGCGAATTTTCCCGTGCGGTCAATGTAGCCCCAGACGTAATCTCCGTCGCTGCCGATGATCTTGACGGCCGCCAGTCCTTCGGAGAATCCGTTTGTCTCGCGGAACAGCGGCGCGATGACGACTTTCCCAGTCCTGTCTATGAAGCCGACTTTGTTAAAAGACAAGACCGCCGCGAGACCTTCGGAGAAGGGTGCGAGTTGTTGACGGCGGATAGTGTAGAGCGAGCGTTGATGCGCGGTGCGATGTTGCCAGAAAGGAATCTCCAAGGCCACCTTGCCGTCGTGGTCGAGATAGACGCCGCGCGTCGGCTCGCCCGGCATGGCCGCCGCTAACAGACCTTCGGAGAAGGAGTCGTCCGAGTGCTCAATCTCTACCGTGATGCGGTACTTGCCCGTTCGATCAATAAAACCGGACTTGAACTTGCCTGTCACCTTAGCCATGCCGTCAACAAAATCGCCGGGCTGGTAAACGAACTGCGGTTCGATGACGACCTTTCCGGTCTTGTCAATAAATCCGTAAAGCCACTCGCTCCCCTGTAACACGCGCACCCACGCCAGCCCCCCGGAAAAATGTCCGGCGTAAAAGAACTGCGGCTCGACAACGACGCGACCGGCTTTGTCCATGTAGCCGTATTTTCTCTCCTGTCCCGAAGGAGTCTGAAATCTCGCCAGGCCGTCGTGAAAGATGAAATCGTAATCGTTTGTGGCGGGAAGCTCTGTGAAGTTCCCGTTCGTGTCAACGATGCCGTCCTTTCGTTTGTCGCCCGCCCAAAACCAGACGTAGGCGACCCCTTCGGAGAATTGACCGGCTCCGTTGTATCGCGGCGGGATGCGAAAACTCCCCGTGCGGTCAATGAAGCCATACTTGCCGTTGGCGTCCGCGACCGGGTGCAGCCCCGCGTGATTCTTCACGCGCGTCTCCTGCGCCGCGCCGGGGAAGACAGAGGCGACGTTGACGAGCCAGAGAAAAATAAAAACTCTTGTAAGTTTCATCCGTCAATTTTCCCTGTCTTCAAAATCGAACGTCGGCTCGTCGGCGGAAGACTTGTCCGCGATGAAGTTGCCGCTTCTGTCAACTTGCCCGCGCTTGCCTCTGAAACGCGGGCCGCAGCACATACATCTTCCGACATACTCGGTTCTACCGATGGAGACACGGGCGCGCCCATTCTTAAAGCCCGAGGCTCCGGCGAATTGCGGCTTGATAATGAACGCGCCGGTTTTGTCTATGTAGCCGTAGTTGGCCGGCGGCGCGCAGCCGGATTGTTTGACACCCCCGATGTTTAAGACGTTGACCGCAGCCAACCCTTCGGAGAAGTCTCCGGCATTAAGGAACTGGAAAGGGATCACCTCGCGCCCGCTGCGGTCAACGTAG
>DASYMM010000520.1:0-3277 GCA_036009085.1 Pyrinomonadaceae bacterium
CGTTCGAGATTCCGCTCATTGCGAGCAAACTCGCGGACTCGGAAAAGTATGATGCGGTGATCTGCCTCGGCACGATCATTCGCGGGCAGACGCCGCACTTCGATTACATCGCGGGCGAAGTGACGAAGGGCATCGCGCAGGCCGGGATGGAATCGGGGATTCCGGTCGTCTATGGCGTGGTCACGGCAGACACGTTGGAGCAGGCCATTGATCGCGCGGGCGTGAAGGCCGGGAACAAAGGTTTTGAGGCCGCCATGGCGGCTGTCGAGCTAGTCAATCTTTACAAGGAAGCGTTTAGCAAGTGACGAGCGGCAAGTGACGAGTGACAAGTTTAAAACCTTGATCTGTCTCGTCACTTGTCACTCGTCACTTGTCACTGGGGTTAATCATGGGTTCGAGACGTAAGGCGCGCGAGTGTGCCTTGCAAATGCTCTTTGCGGCTGATGTCATGAGTGCGGCGCGGAAGGACGAGGTGCGCGCCGACAAACTCGTGGAGTATTACTGGGCAGAACTGGGCGAGACGGAACTCGACGCCCCGGCGCGCGAATTCGCCACGCGGCTCGCGCTCGGCGCGCTCGCGCGCGTGCCCGAACTCGACGAGCGCATCCGCTCGCGCGCCGAACACTGGCGCATCGAACGCATGGCCGTCGTGGATCGCAACGTGCTCCGGCTCGCCGTCTATGAGTTTTTGCACGAGCCGACGCCGCGCACCGTCGCCATCAACGAAGCTCTGGAGATCGCCCGCCGCTTCTCCACCTACGAGGCCACGCAGTTTATCAACGGCATCCTCGACGCCATCAAACGCGACCTCGATCAAGAGCAGCCGCAAACCGATGTGACGAGCGAAGACGAATCCGCCACCGAACCGGAAGAAGACGACTCGCCCGACGACGACAACGAGGACGACGACGAAGAGCGCACCGCTTCGGCCTCTTGATCCCGCGCCGGAAGACTGCCGCCCGCGCTTCTCTCCAACATTGATGCGGCCACTGATGCGGCGCGGCTCTCCTTTGTTTCTCGTCACTAAGAAGCAGTCTTCAAAGCCCCGAAGGGGCGCGATTCAATAGCTTGGGACAACGCCCCAAGAAACGAGCCCCGTTGATTTAGCAAGCCCTGTAAGGGCGAAATAGTTACTACCGTTAGCAAGCATTCCGCCCTTACAGGGCTTGCCGCTCGGTTCTCACCTGTACCCGGCGCGATGAGCCGGGCTATTACATGACGCCCCGTTGGGGCTTCCTCGTCACTTGTCACTCGTCACTCGTCGCTGCTTTCTGGTCGCTGCCTTCTCATGTCACGTCGCAAGTCCAACAAAAACGGAGCGTGCCGGAGCGTCGCGAAGTCGTTTCAGGAGTACGGGCGCGGCGTGGCGGGCGGGTTGATGTTTAGTCTGCCGCTCTTGTACACGATGGAGGTCTGGTGGGCTGGCTTCAATTCGCACCCGTGGCGGCTCGCGGCCTACGTCTTGGCGACGTTCGTTTTGCTGCTTGGCTACAACCGCTATGCGGGTTTGCACCATGATGCGAGTATGGCGGAGGTGGCGATTGATTCCGTGGAGGAGTTGGGGATCGGTTTGATCATCTCGGCGGTGGCGTTGCTTTTTCTGGGGCGCATCTCGTTTGAGATGCCCGCGAGCGAGGCCGTCGGGCAGATCGTGGTTGAAGCGATGACGGTCGCCATCGGCGTCTCCGTCGGCACGGCGCAACTCGGAGGCACGGGCGATGCGTCGGGCGCGAGTCTCGGCGACGCCGCCGGAGGCGCGGCGAAACACGCGACGCGCGGCAGCGGTAAAGCGAAGAAAAAAGATGACGCACGCGGCGGGCAGGCGACGGAAGGGCAGCGACAAGGCGAGCCACACTTCGGCGGCCAGATGTTGCTCGCGCTGTGCGGCGCGACGCTCTTTGCTTCAAACGTCGCGCCCACGGAAGAGATCGTCGTGATCGCCGTCGAGAGTTCGTGGGTGCGCCTGCTCGCGCTGGCGTTCGTCTCGATTGTGCTCGGCTCGCTGATTCTTCATTATAGCGAGTTCCGGGGCGCGCAGCAGTTCGTGCGTAAGGATGGTTTGAGTACCATCGTGCTCGGCAGCGTCATCACGTATGCCGTCGCGCTCTTTGCGTCTGCGCTCATCCTCTGGTTCTTCGGACGCTTCGACGGCGTTTCGCTCTACACCGCGCTCGCGCAAATCCTCGTGCTCGCCGTGGCCGCCACGCTCGGCGCGTCCGCCGGAAGACTCTTATTGCAGCAATGAGCAAACTACAGAAAAACTGGCTTGAGTGGACGGTCTTCGCCTGCGGCCTCGTGCTCGTCGTCGCCACGCTCGGCTATCTCGCCTACGAAGGCGCGACGATGGGCAACGATCCGCCGAGCATCGAAGTGCGGCTCGGCACGCCCGAACAACGCACGCACAACTTCATCGTCCCCGTCACGGTCACGAATCACGGCGACGAAACCGCCGAAGGCATCACCGTCGAAGTCACTCTGGAGAACAACGGAAGCGGCGAGGGCGGCAGCAGCGAGCCTGTGCGCGGCGAACTCACCATCGCCTTCCTCCCGCGACGCGCCACGCGCGAAGGCTGGGTTACCTTCCAACAAGACCCACGCTCCGGGCGTCTCACCGCGCGCGTCCTCGGCTACGAAAAACCTTGAGCGCACATCACAGCACAAGGTCTGTCGGTAGTCGCTTCGTTCGGCGGCCTCAAAGCTTGAAGTACCAGATCAACTGAATCTCATCGGGCAGTTCGGGATACGCGTGTGCGTCCACGGCGGCGAGCGTGCAGCCTTGCGCGGCGTAGAAACGACAGGCCGCGACGTTGATTGATTGCGTCTCGATCCTCATGCCGGCTGCTCCGCGCGCCCGACCCCAATCGGCAGCCGCTTTGAACAACGCAGTCCCGACGCCGCGCCCACGATGCGAAGGCAAAACTCTGATGTCCCAGAGCGCGCACACGTCGCGCCTGCCCTGCAACTGCAAAACCTCCGGCGTATCCCATGCGATGGCCGCGCCGCCGACAAGCGTGCCCCCGGCATCCGCTGTGAGAATGCCCCACTTTGAGATGTCCCAACTTTTCGCCCACGTGCTAGGCCGGTTGTCCGGCCGGTCATAATCTTTGACGTAAGGCGCATCGAGCGGCTGTTCGGAAAAGATGAGGCCGACGAAATTTTCGGGCGCAGGTTCGAGCCGCAGCACTCGCTCCACACGGAAGGAGATCGGTATCGCCTCGTAGTCGCCGAGCGCGAGCGTCGGATTTTCCCTGACGTTGATGTCCACGAATGCCGCTCC
>DASYMM010000521.1:0-9492 GCA_036009085.1 Pyrinomonadaceae bacterium
CGTGCGAAACGTGACGTATTGAAAGACGTTGAGCGCCTTGATGAAATATGACGGCTCGCCCGCGCCGTAGCGCAGGAAGATCAACTCGTAGAAGATGTAATAGATCATCCGGTAATTAAACGATGAACGCGGAACGATGAATGATGAACGAGAAGCCAAACGCCTGATGCCTTCCGTTCATCGTTCCGCGTTCATCCTTCATCGTTTCCCTCATATCGCTCGCGCAGCAGTTCGATGATCCGCTCCATGTGCACGCCGCGCGATCCTTTCACCAGTAACAGATCGCCCGTCCGTACCTCTTCCAACAACGCAGCGCCGGCCTCTTCCGTCGTCTCGAAAAACCTCGACGCAGGCATCCCCGCCTCGCGTGCGCCCGCGACGAGTTCGCTCGCCAAACCGCGCACGCCCCACAAAACGTCAACTCCCATCCGCGCGATCTCGCTCCCCGCCTCGCGGTGCAACTCCGCGCCCGTCTCGCCCAACTCCAACATCTCGCCCGCGACGACAAACGTGCGCCGCGCCGGTTCTCCCTCGCCCGCCGCCTTGCCTTTCGCTTCCGCCAACGCACGCGCCATGCTGAGGAGCGAGCGCGGGTTCGAGTTATAGCAGTCGTCTATCACGCTGAACCCGGCGGCGAAATTTATCAACTCGCCGCGCATCTCCGAGGCCGTCGCACTCGACAACGCCTGCGCGATCTCTTCCGGCGCGACGCGGAAACACGTGGCAACCGCCGCCGCCGCGAGCGCGTTCAGGAGATTATGACGACCGGGCAAACGTAACTCCGCTTGCGCCGCGCCGAGCGGCGTGACGAGTCGGAAGCGACTCAGCCCGAACCGCGCGCTTTCAATTTCAGAGGCCGACACGTCAGCCGCGTTTTCGATTCCGAAGGTGAGCGTGCGCCCGTCGTGCTTGCCGCGCATTGCGGCGACGCGCGCGTCGTCTGCATTCAGAATCGCGGTGCCTTCCGGTTTCAGATTTTCAATGAGCTGTGCCTTGCCCGCCGCGATGTGCTCGACCGACTCGAAAAATTCCAGATGCACGGGCGCGACGTTTAACTCGACCGCGATGTCCGGCGGCGCAACCTGCGCGAGCCGCGCGATCTCCCCGTACAACGACTGCCCCATCTCCAAGACCGCCACGTCGAAATCCTCCGGTCGCGCCCCGCGCGTCTCCATCTGCAAGATCGAGAGTGCGAGGCCGAGTTCGTTGTTGAAGTTCTTCTGCGTCTTCAACACGCGCCGCCCCGTCTGCTTGAGAACGTGCGCCGTTAAATCCTTCACCGTCGTCTTCCCCGCGCTGCCCGTGAGCGCGACGACCGTGCCGCCCCACGCTCGAAGCGCGCCGTGCGCCACCGCCTGCAAAGCCTCGATGCAATCGTCAACTAATAAGAGACGCTCACGATAGGCTTCGAGTTCCGCGTTCCCCTCGACGCTCGCGCGGCGTGCGACGACTGCCGCCGCGCCGCGCTCGAAGGCCGTCGGGATGAAGCGATGCGCGTCGTCGAACGAAGTGGCGGTGAAGAAGTGCCGCCGGTAATCTTCGGGCGCGAGGGCGAAGAAGAGTTCGCCCTCTGCCACGGTGCGCGAGTCAATCGAAAAACCCGTCAACTCTTTGTCAAAGAACTCTCGCGTCTCTGCCGCGTCCCGCCCTGCGGCACGCATCCATTCAGACGCCGTTCGTATCTTCACGCTGCTACTTTTTCCTTTGCACGTCTTTTTTCTGCGCGTCGGGCGGTTTGGCAGGCGCGGCACGCTGGCTCGACTTCTGCACGCTTGCGCGTTTGCGCCTCAAACGCTCCCGGCAATCTACGATTCTACGTCGCAGTTCATATTGCTGACTATCTTGCGGGGGAAGTGTCATTGAATCGCTCCGTCGCGGATTTCTTTGTTGTCGCGTGCACCGGGGAGACGCGCACGACACGAACGGCGAACACTATTTCTCGCCCCTCAATCGCTTCTGCCAAACTCCACACGGACGGTCTGACCGGCTTCGACGTGCGCGCCTGCCGTGGGGCTTTGCCGCGCGGCGCGACCGTCGCCGTGCGCTTCGAGTTCGAGTCCGAGTTGGGCGCAGATGCGCTGCGCCTCGCGCACGCTGCGGCCACGTATGTCCGGCATCAACAACGCGCCCTCTGCCGCCGCCGCATAGACCACTTCGCCCACGCCGGACGCGTCGCCGCGCTGCCGCTCGCGCACCTGCGGCAACATCGCGTCAGACGCGGAAGAAGTAGTAGCAATCGCTTGCGCCGTCTGCTGCGGCGCGTGGTGCATCATCCCTTCGTCTTCGGTCGGGGCGTTTGCAAGCGCGAGATTCTGTTCCGTGTTCGCCGGAGTCTTGAACTCCGTGTCGGGCGCGACATCGAGATAAGGCAGCACGTTCTCGGCAATCTGGCGGAAGACGGGCGCAGCCACCGTGCCGCCGTAATAAGAACCCGCCGGCTCGTCCAAGACGACGATGATGACGACCGCCGGATTTTCGACCGGCGCGAAGCCGACGAACGAGGCGACGTATTTCGTCTTTGAATAAGCGCGCGTCTTGGGATCAATCTTCTGCGCGGTGCCGGTCTTGCCCGCCGCCGTGTAGCCGTCGAGTTGCGCGGTTTTGGCCGTGCCGTTCACGGTCACGCTCTCAAGCATCGGACGCAGCGTGCGCGCCGTCTCCACGCTCAACACGCGATGCGTCTCCGGCGTCGTGCGCTCGATCACCTGCCCGTTCGCGTCCTGCACTTCGCGGACGAGATGCGGCGCGATGCGTACGCCGTCGTTGGCAATCGTCGCGTAAGACGCAGCCATCTGGATCGGCGTGACGCCGACTTCCTGCCCGATGGCAACCGAACCCATCGAACTCGGATGCCACTTCTCAGGCCGGCGTACCACGCCGCGCGTCTCACCCTTCAACTCGATGCCCGTCTTCTGGTTGAAGCCGTAGCTCATCATGTAGTCGTACATGCGTTCTTTGCCCACGCGCATTCCCAGCTTGATCGCGGCGACGTTGCTCGACTTCGCCAACGCTTCCGTGATGGTGAGCGTGCCGTAAGCGTGCGTGTCGTGGATGATGCGCCCCAGCAGATTGATCGATCCCATCTGGCAATCAATGAGGTCGGTGGGCTTGACGAGTTTCTCTTCGATGGCGGCGGAATAAGCGACGATCTTGAAGGTCGAACCCGGCTCGTAAATATTTTGCAGGGCGTGGTTCTTGCGCACTTCCTCGTCGATCTTCTTCGCGTGGTTGGGGTCGAAGGTGGGCGCGTTGGCGAGCGCGAGAATTTCGCCCGTGTGCGGGTCGAGAACGAGCGCGGTGGCCGACTTAGCGCGCGTCTGTTCCATCGCCGTCGCCACGGCGCGTTCGACTTGATATTGAATGTTTTGATCAATCGTCAGCACGACCGACTGGCCGGGCTGCGCTTCGATTTCAAAACTCTTGAAAGATTGATGTTTCCCGTCGCTGTCAAGAACGGTCTTGCCCTGTTCGCCGCTGAGCGCAGCGTTTTGAAAAAGTTCGACGCCGCCGAGCGCCTTGTCGTCCATGCCGACGTAGCCGAGCACGTGCGCCGCGAGCGCGCCGTTCGGGTAATAACGCTTCGGCTCTTTCACCGCGCGCACGCCCGCGAGTTTCAATTCGTGAATTTTCGCCGCCTGCTCCGGGTCAACCTGCCGCGCGATCCACACGAACTCGCGCTTGGCCGCCTTCGCCTCTTCCAGACGCGCTCTCAGCGGCGACTCTTCGAGGCCGAGCGTGGCAGCAAACTTTTTCGCCGTCTCGCGCGGGTCGAAGTTTTTGTCCGTCCCGACGGCGACGAAGGAATCAACGTCGAGGCTGCGCGCGAGTTCGCGCCCGTTGCGGTCGAGGATGAGGCCGCGCAGTGCGTTCGTCCGTTCGGCGTGTTGCTGCTGCTTCTGCGCGCGCTGGCTCAAATAGTCGTACTGCCCGACCTGTAGATAGACGAGCCGCGCGCCGATGACGAGCATCCACACGACGAGTAGGACGACGACGACGGAGACGCGCTGGCGCGACTGGTCAGGCCGGTTCTTGGTTTTCGCGTTAGAGCGTTCAGGCATCATGGCAGACAACTTGTTTCAAAAATGATTCATGCCGCGCAACAGTCAACATTTACGGTCAACATCTACGGTCAACATCTTCAATCAAAATCTGTGGCCGAAAAACCTGCGCCGGGGAACTCTGGAGCCAAAGCGTGTGGGAACTGGCGTTACCGCGCGGGGAGCGAACTCGAAGCGTTCGGGTCATTTCGATCTCTTAGCGCGTGCTCTCTGCGCTTCTGTTCAATGCGCTACGGAACGCGTGCGCTGCGGCTTCTTCTGCGTGGTCGGCGGGGAGGCCGAAGTTTTCTGCGCGAGGTTCGCCGCCTGCTGCGCCGTGCGCTTGATCTGCGAAGGGCGCGCGGGCTGCATGCCGATCTCAAGTGCCGCGCGTTCGAGCGCAGCCGGAGACGTGGCCGCGTTAATCCGCAAGAGCAACTGTTGCTGCTCCTCCAACAAGCGTGCGCGCTCGCGGCGCAGTTGCTCGCTCGTGTAGCCGTAGCGCACCGCCGCGAAATGCTGCCCGGCGGCGGCGACGAAACCTCCGGCCATCACCAGACCGCAGACGAGCATCATCAGTTGCCGCTTGATGGCGCGCGTGTCGTGTTCGCGGCGGACGCCGTGATTTAAATTTTGTTGGGGGAATCTTCTCATCGCTGTTTCCGTCTCCAAACAAAATAGGGACTGTGTGGTTGCAGACCCGTGAAACTGAGGTGCGAATACTTCAGTCGTCTAATTTTTCAAGTCGCGCTTCTTGTCTGCGACATCTTCGAGTTTCCGGCAGGCGCGGAGTTTTGCGCTACGTGCGCGCGGGTTTTCTTCAAGTTCCGTTTCGGTGGGGGTGACGGGTCGTCGCGTTAATATCTCGACTGCGCGGCGCGCGCCGCAAGCGCACACCGGAAGACGGGGATCGCATTCGCATTGCCCTGACAGGCGGCGCAACGCGCGCTTCACGATTCGATCTTCGAGCGAGTGGAAACTAATGACGACCAGACGGCCAGACGGTTGTAAAAGATCAATGGAGGCTTCGAGGAATTCTTCCAGCCCTTCGAGTTCTTGATTGACGGCGATGCGCAACGCCTGAAACGTGCGCGTCGCCGGATGAACGCGATCCGTGCGCTTGTAGCCGACGGCTCGCGCGACGAGTTCCGCCAGTTCCGTCGTCGTGCCGATAGCCCGCCCGGCTTCGCGCCTCTCGACGATCCAGCGAGCGATGCGCCGCGACTTTCGCTCCTCGCCGTATTCAAAGATGATGCGCGCGATTTCCGCTTCCGGCAGCCGCGCGAGCAGTTCGGCCGCCGTCTCCTCCTCGTCGCTCTCGGCGTTCATGCGCATGTCGAGCGGCGCGTCTTGGCGAAAACTGAAACCGCGCTCGACCGAATCGAATTGCAGCGACGAGACGCCGAGGTCTGCCAGCACGCCGCTCAGACGCTCCTCGCCCGCCTCCTTCAACACGCCCGCGCTCTCTTTGAAGTTCGCATGGACGGCGCGGAAGCGTTCGCCGAATCTCGCCAGCCGCGCCCGCGCAAACCGCAACGCCTCCGGGTCTCTGTCAATTCCGAGGACGCGCACACCGGGCGAGGCTTCCAGCAACGCTTCGCTATGGCCTCCCATTCCGAGCGTCGCATCGACGAACAACCCGCCGCGCTCCGGCGCGAGATACAGCACCGACTCTGCTAGCAACACGGGGCGATGGGGCGCATCCGGCCCCCCACCTGATGCAAACATCACCACCGCCCCGTGAAGTCGTTCAAAGAACTCAAGAAAAGTGACGAGTGACAAGTGACGGGTGACGAGTTAAAGCGTCTGCGGGCAGGGCGAGTTTTGGTTCTTAACTTGTCACTCGTCACTCGTCACTCGTCACTTTCTATATTCCGAGGCGCGCGATGGCGGCCTCGTCCTCTTCCGTGTAGGGGTCTGAGAGCAGGCGTTGCTGAAATCGCTCCAGTTCCCAGACTTCCAGATAATTCAAATAACCGAGCACCGCCACGTCGCCCATCACGGCCGCGCTTTTTCGGAGCAGAGGATGAATGAGCACGCGCCCCTGTCCGTCTATCGTCGTCTGCTGCCCGTAATAGTTCGTGCGATCCAGAAATTTGCGCCGCGCAGGGTCCATCGAGGGCAGGAGGGCGAGCCGCTGTTCGATGTTTTCCCATTCGGCCAGGGGGTAGATACGCACGCTCTCTCCTGTTAAACTCGTCACGTAAACTTCCGCCCCCTGATTTTCCTGTATGTGGCGGCGGAACTGGGTCGGCACTTTCAGTCTCCCTTTGGCATCTATGCGCGCCGTGTAATTTCCTCTTAACATAGGGCTTCGGCGTGTGGCTGGGGCGAGAATTGCTTAAAAGTTAAAGTATAACTTAAACCGTTTGCGCCAAGATGCTCTCAAGAGTCCACTTCTAGCCACTTTCTCCCACTCGCCGCGAATACTACGCTCCATTACCGGACACTGTCAAGACTAAAAACAATGTCGAACAGATAATTTTAAGCACCATTTGGTGTGTATTATCGGCTCTGGGAGGCCGAATTGCTTAAGCAGGAGGTCAAAAAGGCGTGCGGAGGGCTGAACTGCTTAAACTCTCGCCTGTCGCTTTCACGTCGCATCCTGTATAGTTCCGCGCGCCGTAATTGGTTTACACAAAGACAGGCTGACTTCCCTATTTCTGCATGATTGGCTTCGGCGGACTTCTCTTTTTCGGCGCGCTCGTCGCGCTCGCCAACGTACTCGGCGGCCTCCTGCTCGCTCGCCCGCGCACCACCCTGCGCGACGCGCATTTCCTGCGTTATTTGATCGCGCTCGGCGCGGGCTTCATGCTCGCCGCGATTTTTCTGGAGATTGTGCCCGAAGTGGTGCGCCTTTGGGGCGCAGGAGCGCAAGACATTAACCACGCCGTCCTCGGCGCGATGACGCTGCTCCTGACCGGCTACCTCCTGATCCATCTTTTTGAACACACCATCGCACCCCATTTTCACTTCGGAGAGGAGACGCACACAGAGGCGATGCTGCAACCGAAAGCCGCCTACACCGCCATCGCCGGTCTCTCCATCCACACCTTTTTTGACGGCGTTTCCGTGGCCGCGGCTTTTCTGGTGAACTTCAAGGCGGGGCTGCTCGTTTTCGTCGCAGTCCTGCTGCATAAAGTTCCCGAAGGGTTTACCGCCGCTTCGATCATGCTCGCTTCCGGTCGTTCGCCGCGCCGCGCCGTCGCGGCGACGCTCATCATCGGGGCGGCGACGCTCGGCGGCGTGCTGTGCGTCGCAATGTTGCAATCGCGTGTGAGCGAGGCGGTGCTTTACGCGCTGCCTTTTTCGGCGGGCGTGACGCTGTATGTCGCGGCGAGCGATCTCATCCCGGAAGTCAACCACATGGAGCGGAAGAACCCGCTCGTCTCGATTGTGGTCTTCGCGGGCGTCGCACTCTTTTACCTTCTGCACAGGCTGATCGAAGGCTGACAGGAGACAAAAGTGTTGGCAGACGTTAGAGGGTCTTGAAATTGGGCGCGAAAGCTTGTCAAGTTCGCCTCAAGGTGCGCGCCAAGATGCGTGACGGAATCGCTTTTTGCCTTTTACCTTTTGGCTGCCGCCTTGTATTATCAGTTCATCCCATGCGAACCCGACGAACATTTCCCGCTCTCGTAGTTTTTGCGCTCCTGTGTTTATCTGGCTGCTTCAATGCTGCACGCGCGCAGACCACTGCCTCTCCGCTCCCAAAGCCTGAGCCTTTCAGATGGGTGAGTGATCTGGCGAACGTCATCGAGCCGACAACGGAAGCTCGTCTCGAAACTATCCTGACGAACTTAAAGACAAAAGCCGACATCGAGTTTGCGGTCGTCACGGTTCCCACGACGGGCGGGCAGGATATTTTCGACTACTCGCTGGCCGTGGCGCGCGGGTGGGGCATCGGCTCGAAAGAAGGCGAGAAGAACGGCCTGCTGCTGCTCGTCGCGATCAACGACCGGAAATACTTCACGCAGATCAGCCGCCATCTGGAAGGCGACTTAACCGACAGCCTCTCCGGGCAGATTCAACGCGCGCGGCTCGTGCCGCCATTCAAACAGGGCGACTACGCGCGCGGCATTGCCGATACGGTCGAAACCTACGTTGCGACGCTTGCGGAGAAACGCGGGTTCAGTCTGGAAGGCATCGATCAGAGCCGCGCTTATCGCCAACCCGCTTCGCAGCCGCGCCGGACGCGCAGCAGTCGCGGCGGGCTGTCCTCCTGCGGCACAGGATTGATCATTCTGGTCGTCATTATTTTTCTACTGTCGAGTCGCGGCAGGCGCGGCGGCGGCGGAAGCGGCTGCTTGAGCGCGTTGTTGCTCAACTCGCTTTTGAATAGCGGCAGCAGCGGGCGCGGTTCGAGCGGTTGGGGCGGCGGTAGTTTCGGCGGAGGTGGCGGCGGAGGCGGAGGCTTCGGAGGCTTCGGCGGCGGCGGCAGTTTCGGCGGCGGCGGTTCGGGCGGAAGCTGGTAGGAAATGCTGCACGATGAATGCGGAATGATGAATTAAAAACTTTCAACTAATGTCTTTCATTCATCGTTCATCATTCTGCATTCATCCTTTAGAGGAGCGTTGATGGCTAACAAGGTAGCGCAAGAGGCTTTTAATCATCTGATCGGCGACCTGCGTGCGACGCACGGCGAGAACCTCGCGTCGGTCGTGTTGTACGGGTCGGCTGCGGCGGGCGATCACATTGACGAGAGTTCCGACTACAACTTGCTGATCGCGCTCACGCGCATCACGCCCGAAGATTTGCGGCAGGCGCAAGCCCCTCTGCGCGAGTGGCGGCGTCTGGGGCATCCGCTGCCGGTCTATTTCACGACCGAAGAGTTGCGCGACGCGGCGGATGTGTTTCCGATTGAGTTTCACCAGATGCGACGGGCGCGCTTGGTGCTCTACGGAAGCGATCCGTTTGCGAATCTCGCAATCAGCGATCACAACCTGCGCCATCAAACCGAGTACGAACTACGCAGCAAGTTGATTCAACTGAGAAGGCTCTACATCCCTGCGTCGGCCTCAATCGAGAAGCTGACCGATTTGATGGGCGAGAGTTTGACGAGTTTCGCCGCGCTGTTTGCGCCCGCACTGATGCTGCACGGAGTTAAAGAGCCGCCCATCCTGAAGCAGGAATGCGTGCGCGCGGCGGTCAGGCACTTCGGATTGAACGGCGAACCGTTCGAGCGCATCTTTCAAATGCGGACGACGGGCGAGCGTCCCGCGAGTGACGCGGAGGCGCACGAGTTGTTCACCTCGTATCTGGCGCAGATTGAAATTGTCACCGAAGCGGTTGACGAACTGAGATTAGGCACTGAGCAATAAGCGGGGATCAAAAGTTGCATACGGTTGATTTCCGGGCTGTCTATTCTTTCATTGAATGAGGAGAAAGTTAATGAATAAAAGAAGATTTTTGCTGTTGGCCTTCGTGGTCTTTGTATCAATGACGGCCAGCGGGTGTG
>DASYMM010000522.1:0-25563 GCA_036009085.1 Pyrinomonadaceae bacterium
CGAGGCCGTCATGATCGCCGGACTCGTGCGTGCGCTCACACGCACCGCCTACGATCACTACAGGCGCGGCGAACCGCTCACGGAGGTACGCCCCGAAGTGCTCCGCGCCGCCAAGTGGCGCGCCGCGCGTTACGGACTCGACGCCGAACTCGTTGACGCCATCGAAGGGCGCGCACGCCCCGCCGCAGAACTGGTGGAGAAACTACTCACGCACCTGCGCCCCGCGCTCGAAGCCGACGGCAACTGGGAAGAGGTCGCAGCCCTCACGCGCTACACGCTCGCGCGCGGCAACGGCTCATCGCGCCAGCGTCAGGTCTTCGCCCGCACGGACAGCTTTGAAGCCGTCGTCGACCTCATCGTTGACGAGACGGCCAAAGGGACGAAAGGGCAGTGACGAGTGACGAGTGACAAGTGACGAGCAAAAGACAGATGACGGGTGACAAGTAACAGGTGACGGGTGACGGGTGACAAGAAAAAGCCGTAAATCGTGAATCGTCTATCGTGAATCGTGAATCGAAGAAGACGGATTGAATCTATTTACGTTTCACGATTCACGATTTACCTGCCTTCTCTCGTCACTCGTCACTGGTCACTCGTCACTGCTTTATGGCTTCTATGAAAGAAGAGAACAAGCGTCTGAAGAAAGAGTATCAATCGGAGCGCAGGCCGATGGGTGTCTTTTTGATCAGGAACATGTTGAACGATAAGGTGTTCGTCGCGGTCGGCCTCGACCTTCCGGGGATCATCAACAGTCACACCTTCCAATTGAAGATGGGCGTGCACCGGAACCGGCAGTTGCAAAGCGATTGGAACGAGTTCGGCGGCGAGAATTTCGCCTTCGAGATTCTGGATCAACTCGAACCGCGCGAAGACATGAGCGACGACGGGCGAGAGGATTTGGCGTTTCTGGAGGAACTGTGGCTGGAGAAGTTGCAGCCGTTCGGCAGCCGTGGCTACAACAAGCGGAAGTTGACGAGAGAAGAGAAGCTGCGACGAATCGCAGCCCACAGGTCGGGCGAAGACTGACGATAAATCTTTCGCGCCGGGCAGTCGGCCGGACGGAAAAGCGTGAGGCCGCCGGACGCCTGTTCGGCTGTTCATCGCCCGCCGGATATTTGTTTCAACGCTTCGACAATCGTGATAAACTCACCTCCCGGGTTAATGAAATTGACGGGAGAAGGATGAACTTATGAGAGTACTTTCGATCTGCCTGAGAGCATCTTTGTTGGCCGTCGCAGTGACCTGTCTGTCGGCCGTGGCAAGCGGCCAACAGGTCCTCGGTTATCCCGCCAACACTTCGAGAGCTGATAGAACCCCGCAAGGACGCTATCCGAGTTCGGAGGGCGACGGCCCCGGCAGCATCCCCGACCCCGGACGTATGCGTAACACCCGGGATTCGGTTGGCCGGGATATGAGATATCCATATCCACGTACGATTATTCGGTGGCCGGCGGAAAGAAATTTAACGAAAGAGCAGAAGCAGAAGCTCTACCCCTCGGCGACGGAGAAAGCGACCTTCGCCGCGATCCTTCGCGAAGACGGCACGGGCATGACTCGCCTGCTGCCCTTCTGCGACGTTGATCCGAGAGTCCTCGACGTGAGAGGTTCGTGCGCGGACGGCTTGCCGCGAATTCCGGGGCGCGGCGCGTTCTACTCGTTCAAGACCGAGAATCACGAGGCCAAGGGGTATTCCGACTTGGCGCTGAACAGCAACGAATTTCGCGTCGGCTTCGCGCAGAACGCGGTCGGGACGATCACGACGCTCGGCGACGTGCCGCTCGAAGAACTGACGCTGGAAAGCAGCGCGGTCGCTCCCCTGCTCCTGCTCGCTCCCGCCAAGACGCTCTACGAGATGGTGGGCATCTACGAACAGAGCCGCAGCGTTCTCGCGTCGGCGCATCACGCCTACGGCACGACCGCCCCGGCGCAACCGAACACGACTTACGTGCTGCGCTCGACCATGTACAATCAGAAAGGGCGCAAGCCGAACGACGTGATCATAGCCTTTCGCGTCACGCGTCAGGACACGGACGGCAGCGTCACCATTCTCTGGAAAGAACTCCGCACGCCGAAAAGCTAAAAGTTCAAGGCTAAAGTTCCAGGCCAGAGGTTCAAGGCTAAGAGTTCACTGACGTTAAAGTTAAAGAGGCAAAAGAGAAGGCGGGCGCGCGGCGTCCGTCTTCTCTTTTGCCTCTTACTCTCTTAATTTCGCCTTAAACGACGGGTTGAGACGGGCAAGAGGGGTGCGGTATAGTGGCACCACGAATTACTTTGGAGGCTTAGGCTAATTGGTAAGTCAGCAGTCTTGAGTCCCGTTGTCGCTGTCGCTATATTATTTTCTATGCGAGTTACTCAAAGAAAAGGCGACATAGCAACTGCTCAGGCCATCGCAACCTTTACCCGTCTGGGCTACGACGTGTCCGTTCCGATAACTGAATCTGCTAAGTATGACCTAATCGTTGACACGCCCGATGGACTGAGACGAGTACAGGTTAAATATAGCAGTGATCGGAAAGTGGGTTTAAGAAACATCCATTCTAACGCGAGCGGGTACGTGGTAAAAAAGTGTGAGCCAAACGCTTACGATTGGTTATACATTCTCTATGCGGGGGAGATAGGATTTGAGGAATACCTGATGCCCGAATGTTTTGCGGGTCGAAACTCAGTCAGCCTCTCTCCGCATTCCAGGATTTTGATGGAAGGGTAGCCTAATTGGTAAGGCAGTAGTCTTGAAAACTACCGCACGAAAGTGCTTGCAGGTTCGAGTCCTGTCCCTTCCGCTTTTGAATTTAATGGGCGGAGTCGCTTGGGGGTTCGAGTCCCTCAGCCTCCGTTCAGTGTGAGTTAGACGATTGAGCCGCCCCCGCTTGCAAAAGAGTATGGGCGGCTTTTCGTTTCGGGTGCGCGGGCTGTCAGACGGCGGCGCGAAACGACTTTAAGAGTAGTTGTTAGCGTTAGTTGACATGCGGGGAGGTATGGATATGTTCGGGTTGATGTGTGCGGCGATAGCGGGGCGTGCGGCGCAAGTAGCGTCGGGCGGGCAGACGCTCCTGTTCAATCTTTGGGTGTGGCAGCAGGCGGCGCAAACGCCCACGCCCGACCCGCAGGCGGTTGTGCAGACCACCACGACTACGACGACCGCGCCACCGCCACCCGAAGGCAGCGTCAACTGGATGATCCGTTTCTGGAACAACTACCTGAACCAGAAACTTGAGATCGGCGACACGCTCAAAATCTCCGTCGCGTCGCTTATCCTCGGCGTGCTCATCCTGCTCATCGCGTGGCTCGTCTCGCGCATGCTGCGCAAGCTCCTGGAAGGACGGCTCGCGGCGCGCACGCATCTCGATCCGGGCTTACAGTTCACCTTGCTGCGCCTGACGCACTACGTCATTCTAACCATCGGCATCATCTTCGCGGCAAGCGTTGGCTTGAGCGCGAACTTCACGTCCATCGCCGTCATCTTCACCGCGCTCTCGGTCGGCATCGGCTTCGGCTTGCAGTTCATCGCGGGCGACCTCGCCTCCGGCTTCATCCTGCTCTTTGAACGCCCCGCGCGCATCGGCGATTGGGTCACAATCACGGGGCCGGACAGCAAACTCACGGAAGGCCGTGTGCAGACGATCAAGCTGCGCACGACCTCTGTGTTAACCAACGACCGCATCACGGTCATCGTGCCCAACTCGAAACTCGTCAACGACAATCTCGTCAACTGGTCTTACGCAGACCGCCGCTCGCGCATCAGTGTGCCCGTCGGCGTCTCTTATGATTCGGACGTTGATCTCGTCACCGACACGCTTTTGCGCGCCGCCGAAGGCATCACGCACGTCTTGCCCGAACCGAAGCCGAGCGTGCAGTTTCTAGGCTTCGGCGAATCGTCGCTCGACTTCCGCCTGCTCGTCTGGACGGACAGGCCGCGCCGCCACCCGTCCATCAAGAGCGACATCAACTACCGCATCTGGCGTCTCTTCAAAGAAGCCGGAATCGAAATCCCCTTCCCGCAACGCGACATCAACCTGCGCGGCGCGTCCCTCCGCCTCGCCGCGCCCGACGGCCAGCGTTTCAACCTCACCGACGCGGGCGAAGAGGAGATCGAGCACGAAGAAAATCTGACGCGGAGATAGCAAGTGGAGACGACGCCTGAGCATTGCTGCGACACGATGCGGTCGAAAATAGATTATCGCTGCGATGAACACCCGCACCCTTTCGACTGTGCCGACAATCTCATCTATTATTCAAAAAAGTTGAGAGAGTACGGCATCATCATTCACGACGGCGGAAATGCGTATGCCGTCGTACAGTTTTGCCCTTGGTGCGGCGTTAAGTTGCCCGAAGCAAAACGTCAACGCTGAACTTTTACTGTGTCAGGTGCAGAGACCGCACGAGACGACTCGTGCCTTCGCCTTTCACCTTTTTTCTCACTTCTGCTAGGCTGTCGTCGTTCGTATGAATGAACGGCCACTCAGTTGAGGTGTCCGGCTAAACGAGACGGAGTAGTCCCCCGAATGCGTTCCGCACGTTCCCTGAATTCTTCCACGCGCGCCGCCGTGCCCGATAAGCGCGAGGCCATCCTGCGCGCCGCCACGAAAGTCTTCGCCACGAACGGCTACTTCAACTCGAAGGTGGCCGATGTGGCGCGCGTCGCGGGCGTGGCAGACGGCACGGTCTATCTCTACTTCAAAAGCAAAGAGGAAATTCTGCGCTCCATCTTCGAGCGCGGCGTGAGCGAAGCCATCGCCGCCGCCCGCGCGGAAGTCGCAACGCTCGATGATGCGCGCGAGAAGTTGCGCCGCATCGCGCGCCTGCATTTGGAGAGACTCGGCGCGGATCGCGATCTGGCCGTCGTCTTTCAGGTCGAACTGCGCGGCTCGACGAAGTTTATTGAAGAGTTTTCCGCCGCCGGTCTCGCCGAATACTTACGCTTGATTCGCGAGACGCTCGAAGAAGGACAGCGCGCCGGGCTGTTTCGCGCGGAACTCAACGCGAAGGTCGTCGCCAAAATTCTCTTCGGCGCGCTCGACGAGATGGCGACCAACTGGATTCTCTCCCCGCGCGCCTACAAGCTCGCGCCGCTCGCCGATCAAGTGCTAGACATTTTCCTGAACGGAGTAAGCAGCAGAAGATGACCCCCAATCCAAACCTGAGCCGCACCGCCGGACAAGCGACCGAGACGCTGACCACGCCCGCTGCATCCGGCGACCGAGGGACTGCCGCAGCGTCCGACGCCGCAAAGGCATCCGCCACAGCAGCGACTTCTTCTTCCGTCGCCGCTTCACCCACGGCGGAGGAGTTCATCCCTATTCCGCCACCGCCGCGCGTGCCGCTCGCCGCCGACGAACCGGCGACGCTCGCAGAAGTTTTCCTGCATGCCACGAGCCGCCATCCGAAACCGGACGCGCTCAATTACAAGCGCGACGGCCAGTGGCGCGCGATCTCTTCCGCCGACATGCTCGAACGCGCGCAACTCATCGCCTACGGACTCTACGCGCTCGGACTTCGCACGGGCGACCGCGCCGCCATTCTCTCCGAGAGTTGTCCCGAGTGGACTCTGACCGATGCGGGCTGCCAGTTTGCCTCCGTCATAGACGTTCCGATCTATCCGACGCAAGCCCCGCCGCAGGTGCGTTACATCCTCGACGATTCCGGCGCGCGCGTGCTCTTCATGCGTAACCGCGCCGCCTTCGAGCGCATCTTCGAGGCCATTGACGGCGCAAACGCGCTCGAACATCTCGTCTTCTTCGAGCCTGAAGGCGCAGAGGAAGCGGGCGCAACCACGCTCGACGAACTCATCGAACGCGGGCGCGAGCTTCGCGCGGAGCAACCCGGCTTGCTCGCAGAACTCGCGCGCGCCGTCAAACCAAACGACCTCGCCACCATCATCTACACCTCCGGCACGACGGGCGAACCGAAAGGCGTCATGCTCACGCACACGAACCTCGTCTCGAATGTGATTGACAGTTCCGGCCATCTCGACTTCGGCGAAGCGGATGTCGCGCTCTCCATCCTCCCGCTCTCGCACGTCTTCGAGCGGCTCGGCATGTACATGTACCTACATCACGGCATGAGCGTCTATTACGCCGAGTCAATCGAGAAGCTCGGCGACAACATGCGCGAGGTGCGCCCGACGATCATGCTCTGCGTGCCGCGCCTGTTTGAAAAAATTTACGCACGCATTCAGGAGAAGGCCGCCGCCGGGGGGAAACTCAAAGCCGGAATGCTCGCGTGGGCGGTCGGCGTCGGGAAACTCTGGGCGCAAACCGTCGTCGCCAAGCGACCCGTGCCGCCGCTCCTGCAACTGAAACACGACATCGCTTCGCGTCTCGTCTTTTCAAAGTGGCGCGAGGGCGTGGGCGGGCGGATGCGCCTGTTCGTTTCGGGCGGCGCGGCTCTGCCCGACGAGATCGGCTACATCTTTCTCGGCGCAGGCATCCCCATCGTTCAAGGCTACGGCTTGACGGAGACTTCGCCCGTCATCGCCGCCGGGACGCTCGAAGACAACCGCATCGGCACCGTGGGGCGACCGATCAAAAACGTCGAGGTACGCATCGCCCCGGACGGCGAGATCGAGACGCGCGGCCCCAATATAATGCGCGGCTACTACCGCAAGCCTGCCGAGACGCGCGCGGTCTTCACCGAAGACGGCTGGTTCAAGACGGGCGACATCGGCAAGATTGACGCCGACGGCTTCCTCAAGATCACGGATCGCAAGAAGGAGCTTTTTAAAACTTCCGGCGGCAAGTACATCGCGCCGTCCGTCGTCGAAGGGCGCATCAAGGGGTCGCGCTTCGTCAATCAAGTCGTGCTCATCGGCGACGGGCGCAAGTATCCTGCCGCGCTCATCGTCCCCGATTGGGAGCAACTGCGCGCCTACACGCAGCACAAAGGCATCCGCGAAGGTGTCGGGACGCCCGCCGAAATGTGCCGCAACGCACGCATCCACGATCTCTTGCAGCGACAGGTTGACGCCGCCTGCTCCGACCTCTCCAAGTATGAACGCGTCAAGCGCATCGCGCTCCTCGAACACGAACTCAGCATCGAAGGCGGCGAACTCACGCCCACGCTCAAGGTCAAACGCCGCATCGTTGACGAAAAATACCGCGACGTGATCAAGCGTCTCTACGCAGACGCTTAAAACCTGAAACCTGCGCGGGGCGAGACTCGTTAGATAACTTTCCGGTTGGATTTAGCGACAGGCCATTTCACCGCAGAGACGCGAGAGCAAAGCCGCAGAGGACACGCAGAGGTAAGAGACGATGAAGAAAGACCGATGAACGACGAATGACAATAGCAACTCGCCCGAGTGCTTAGTTATTCATCATTCATCGTTCCGCCTTCATCGTTTCCTCTGCGTCATCTCTGCGGCTTTGCTCTCGTGCCTCTGCGGTGCGCGCTTTTATTCACGGTTAATCTCAATCAAACGGACGAGACGGTTATGAGTCTGGACAAGATCATCAATTTGTTACGCGAAGCCGTGCGCGGGTCGGAGCAGGATTTCACGGAGGGCAACATTAGCCGCGCCATCGTGCTGCTGTCCGTGCCGATGATTCTGGAGATGATGATGGAGTCGCTGTTCGGCATCGTCAACATCTTCTACGTCTCGCGCTGGCTCGGCGCGGAGGCCGCCGCGACCGTCGGACTGACGGAGTCCATGCTCACGATTGTCTTCGGCATCGCCATCGGTTTGAGCATGGCGACGACGGCCACGGTCGCTCGACGCACGGGCGAAAAAGACCCGGAAGGCGCGGCGGTGGCAGCCGTGCAATCAATCATCGTGGGCGTGCTTACGTCGCTGCCGCTTGCCGTCGCAGGCGTCATGTTCGCGCCCGCGCTTTTGCGGCTGATGGGCGCGGAGCCGGGCGTCATCGCGACGGGTTCGGGTTACGCTTCGGTCATCCTCGGCGGTAACGTCTGCATCATGCTGCTGTTTCTCATCAACGCGATCTTTCGCGGGGCGGGCGACGCGGCCACGGCGATGCGTTCGCTCTGGCTCGCCAACATCGTCAACATCATCCTCGACCCGTGTTTCATCTTCGGCCTCGGCCCCTTTCCCGAACTCGGCGTGACGGGTTCGGGCATCGCGACGACCATCGGGCGCGGCGTAGGCGTCGTGTTTCAACTCTGGATTTTGTTAAGCGGTCGCAGCCGCGTCAAAGTCGGGCGCGAACATTTGCGGCTCGACGTGCCTGTGATGTTCAAGCTGCTGCGCGTCTCCGTGGGCGGGATGTTTCAGTTTCTTGTAGCGACGGCGAGTTGGTTGGCGCTGACGCGCATCATCGCCATCTTCGGCAGTTCGGCTCTGGCGGGCTACACGCTCTCGCTCAGGATCGTGATCTTCGCGCTCCTGCCTTCGTGGGGCATGGCGAACGCGGCGGCCACGCTCGTCGGGCAAAACCTCGGCGCGGGTAAACCGGAGCGCGCGGAGCATTCGGTGTGGCGCGCCGGACTCTGCAACATGATCTTTCTCGGACTGGTCGCGCTCGTCTTCATCGCTTTTACCGAACGCATCGTCGGCGTCTTCTCGCGCGACGCGAGCGTCGTCAGTTACGGCGTCACGAGTTTGCGCCTGCTGAGTTACGGCTACATCTTCTACGCCTACGGCATGGTGATGGTGCAGGCGTTCAACGGCGCGGGCGACACCTTCACGCCGACGCTCATCAACCTCTGCTGCTACTGGCTCTTTCAAATCCCGCTCGCCTACGCGCTCGCCATCCATTTCGACATGGGCGCACGCGGGGCTTTTATCGCCATCCCCGTCGCCGAGTCGCTGTTGACCGTCGTGGCGATCATCTTCTTCCGGCGCGGGCGTTGGAAGGAGCAGAGGGTCTGACATCCGGCGGCGGCAGTTGACGGCGGCAGTTCCCGCTTCGGTTCGCGCTTCCGTTTCAGGATAAAGATGGATTTGTTGACCGACCTGTGATAGTTTGCACGCCTATGCTGTTCTTGTAGCTACGTTTTTTGCTTGATCAGACCGCTGGCGCGAACTCTAAACCGTCAGCCTCACTCACAACTCTCTGGCTAGTTTCAAGGATTTCGCGCGAAGTCCGGCAGCCCATCTACAACTTGAAGTGGAGGTAAATGATGCCCCCTCGTCGCATTGCGTTAGCGTCGCTTATTTTCCTCGTCCTGCTGGCCTCGTTCTCCGTCCTCCCCGGCCAACCCTCTCCGAGCGCGTCCGCCCGGCAGCGGCGCGCGACACAGGAGACGCCCCAGTCCGGGCGCATAGAAATCTCATCTCAGCCGGATGGATACCCGCTCTTCATTGACGGGCAACCTGCCGGAGAGACGACTTCCTTCGTCAAACTAATATCCCTCGAACCGGGCGCACACAGGATCGAGGTCGTGTTTCCCGGCGGCCAGCGTTGGGTGCGCGACTTGTCCATTCGGAGTGGACAGAAAATATGTATCTCGCTCACTTACCGCCCGAAATCCCCCGGCGCAGCCCCGCCTGAAAGGAGACGACTTCCTCCGTCAACTGAGATCACCGAGTTTAGGCAAGGCTCTGTAACGGCGACAGTTCTTAACTGTGGCGTCGCCTCAAGCCCCCCAACCGCCGATGGTCGTGGCGCCGGTGGCACCGCAAACTCTAATAGTGGTGCGCCCAGCATAATTCTCAGGTCGCCTCAACCGACGCCCACGCCTCAGCCGACTCCCTTAGCGGACATTCCTCCAGAGGAAACGCCGCCGCCGCCGCCTTCACAGCCAACGCCGCAGGCAAGGCTACCCGCTCCAAGGCCGTCCGCACCTGAAGGACCTCTGCCGCGCGTCGGCTCCCCTCCTTCGCCCGATCTCCCGCGTTCTACACGGCTGCCTCCGCCTCCGCCGCCTGACGCGACACAGGCAGAGGCGCAGAAGAAGGAAGCCGAAAAGGCCAAAAATGAGGACTTCAAGATTGTCCCGATCTTCTACGGCACGGATCGCAGGCGCACCGGAAAGAAGGAACCGGGAGACTTTTACGGCGCGGAAATCGGCGAACTCGAACTGGGGAAGTGCGAGATCAGCATCCCGAAGACGCACGTGCGCGGCAAACTCGAAGCGCCTTCCATCTGGCGCGGGGAATTCAAAGAAGACCCGAAACTCCACATCGTCCTGCTCAATCTCACGCCGCTCGGAGCGGACGAATTCAACTCGCAGTTTCAGACGCGGCTCGGCGAGGTCAAGTCGCGCGACGTGTTCGTCTTCATCCACGGCTACAACGTGGAGTTTGTTGACGCCGCGCGGCGCACGGCGCAACTCGCCAATGATCTGGACTTCCCCGGCGTGCCCGTCCTCTACAGTTGGCCTTCGCACGGCACATTCTGGGACTACTTCGCCGACGGGAGGGCGGCCAAGGCGACGGAACCTCACCTGAAACAGTTTCTCTCCGGTCTGGTGGCGCAGGCGAACGGGGCGCGTATTCATCTCGTCGCGCACAGTATGGGCAATCGCGCGCTCACCGGAGTCTTGAAATCATTCGCCGCCGAAAACGCGGGGCAGATTTTCAGCGAAGTGATCCTGACCGCGCCCGACATTGACGCCGAGACGTTGCGCGAAATCGCGCCCGACCTCAAGAAGGTCGCACGCCACCTCACGCTCTATGCCTCTTCGGGCGACGCTGCGCTGGTAGCTTCCCAAAAGGTGAACGGCGCGCGGCGCGCGGGCGACTCGCTGCCGGAGATGGTCGTCGTGCCCGGCATTGACAGCATAGACGCGACCGGCATCGACACGGACATGACGAACCTGCTCGGCCACTCTTACTTCGCCCAGATGAAGCCCGTCATGGACGACATCAATCTGTTGCTGTTGGAGGGTAAACTACCCGCGGAGCGTAAGCTGCTGGTGCAAGTGACAGGGGCGGGCACCTACTGGAGCCTCCCCGGCGTCCTCGTCCGGCCAAACGGCGAGCGTCCCGGCCTGCTGTGGTGGTCAAGATACCTGACCGTGACCAACATAGTGATCTTCGTGATTTTGTTTGTGGCTTTCGTGGCAATGGCCGTGTGGCTCGTTCTGCGTGCGAGACGGAGAAGGGGGGCGGCGGCGGTCGCCGCCTGACGACGCGCCTTCCCGCCGCACACACACGCGGCAAATTCCTGCTCCCGCGATAAAACTTCAAGGGCGCGCGACGCGAACCAGCGTCACGCGCCCTCTTTTAGTTCTTCCAGAATCCGCTCCGTCCACACTCTAATCACGCGGCTCAACTCGTCTAGTTGCTCGTCGAAAAAGTGTCCCGCGCCCGCGATGACCTCGACGCGCGCGTGCGCCTCGACGGGAAGTTCGGCAGCAATCGTTTGGAGTTTGGAGACATCGCCGAACTCGTCGCGTTCGCCGTGGACGAAGAGGACGGGCTTGCGGCACTCGCGCAGGAACGAGAAATCGTAGTCGCGTTCGGGGATGCTGACGGGCGTGCCGATGCCGATGAGTGCGCGCACACGCTCGTCACGGATGCCCGCTTCCAGCCCGACGCGCGCGCCGAAGGAGAAGCCCGCGAGGAGAAGCGGCGCGTTCGGGTAATGCTCTGCGAGGTAGTCGAGCGCGAGCCGCGCGTCGTCCTGTTCGCCGCGCGCGTAGTCGTGCGTGCCGGTCGTCTGGCCGACGCCGCGAAAGTTAATTCGCAGCGCGACGCAGCCCGCATCGTTTAAAGCTCGTGCGGCGCGGAAGGCCACCTTGTTGTGCATCGTGCCGCCGTGCAGAGGATGCGGGTGCAGCACGAGAGCCGCGCCGCGCACGCCCGCGCCGCGCGATTCCGACGGGCGCGGCTCTTTCAAGATCGCTTCGAGTTTGCCGTGCGGGGCGGGAATGAAAAGATTGCCGACCGGATACAAAGTTCGCTTCCCTCTCGTCTGTAAATTTTCACGGAGAGACTAGCAGAGATGCGCCCACTGGCAAACCGGGACGAGGCCGCTTGCGCGTCAGCCCAGAACGCACTGAGAAAAAGTTTGGAAAAGTTTCGGAGGGAAGGTTGCGAATAAACGAGAATAACGGCGGGAGAAAAAGCGGGGGCGCGAAAGTCTGAACTTTCGCGCCCCCGGATGATGTGCGTGTGAATTGTTGGCCGTCGGCTTTCAGTTCACACGCAAGTTAATGCGACTCAACTTCGAGGCGACTATGGCAACCCCTCGACGTTGACGGCGAAGCGGAAGCTGCCTTCCTTCTGCACGCCGAGCAGGAATTGCACGTTGACCGTCTGGCCGTTCAACAGCGGAGTGGCGAGCGTGATGGTGCCGACGCTCAGGCTGTTGTTGAGGCCGCCGCCGAGACCGCCATCAAACGTCGGCGTCGTGGCGGGCTGTTCGAGGGTCGTCCCCTCAACCGTGGTCGGCACGCCGTTCACCGTGATGACCATCTGCGTCGAGGAGAGCGCGCGCAGGTCGGCCTGCGTCGTGGCCGGGCCACCGCCGGGGCTGCCGAGGGTGGTGATGTCAATAACCCGGAAGCGCAAGCGTGTGATGGATGCGCCCGAAGTATTGGTGATTTTGCGCCGCAGGCTCAGGAAGCCGAACGCCGACGAGTTGGCGTTACAAGCCGGAGTGTTCGGCGCGCCGCAACCCAGACGACGACGGTTCTCACCGCTGCCGGCAGGAGCCGACGGGTCAATGAGTTCCGGTCTGGCAAAGACGCTGCGCTCAAGCGGGCTAGACCGATTTTCCGGCCCCGGCGCGCCGAGGATGGATTGAATCGGGCCGCCGTTGGCCGCCGTGGCCGGGAAGACCGCCGCCGTGACCGAAACCAACTGGAAGTCGGCCGCGTTATCGCCGGTATCCACGGGGAAGCTGTTCGCCCCGCTGATCCTGCGAACGTAGGCGTGCTGCACGTTCGGTCTGTTGCCGTTGGTCGGCGTCAGACCGTTGCCTTCAATGTACGGCAGGTTGCCGCCGTTGCCACGGAATCCGACCGAGTCGATCATCACCGTGCGGCTGGCGTCAATCAACCCGAAGCCCTGATTGTCGGGCATCAGGTTGGCGTTAGCGTGCGACAGGTCTGGCGCAGCATAGTTCGTCAAGCTGTAACCACCGGCTGCGACGTTGGCGATGATCAAGTGGCCGCGTCGCGGGATGGTCGTTCCTGCCGGGAGGCCGAGGAAGACATCGCCGCCAAACGTGGCGTTGAAGATCGCCAGGGCGTAACCGTTGATGCTGATCGTCGCGTCCGTGTTGTTGTACAACTCGACGTACTCGTCGCTCGACGTGGTTGAACCGACCGATTGGCGGAACTCGGTGATGAGAACTTCACCGGGTTGAGCCAGTCTGGGAGCCGGTTGCGCCGGCGGCGCGTTCGGCGTGCTGCACTGGACGAACGTGTAGTTGATCGTGGCCGGAGTGTTCGGCGTGATCTCGTGAACGACGATCACGTAGGTAGCACCCGCGGGCACGGTGAACGAGTACGACGCCTCGGTGTTCGCGGCATAAGCCACGCCGAGATCGCCGAGGTAGTTCTGCCCGACGTCGGCAGGGTTGAACGCGCCGAGATAGGCGACGCTGTGGATGCCGGCGTTGTCAGCCCTGATCGTGACCTTCACGCAGATCGGGTTCGCGCTGCTGTTGACGTAGGTGTACTGGTCATAGCGACGTGCGACCGGCGCCGGGTCGGCGTTGTAGCCGGGGAACGGCCTGCCGCCGCAATCGCTCGGCGTGCCGCCACGGAAGACGCGTTGCGCCTGAGTCGGATCACCGGCAGCGATCTGCGCAGTAACCGGCGAGCCGATGGCGTTGCAGGCGATGTTTTCCAACGCGACGAAATTCGCGTCGGTGACAGGGCCTTGCAGGTTGTTGTAGGTGCGGCTCGGCGGCGTGAACGTGTTGTTCTGTCCGCCCGAAGGAGTGACGGTGTAGTTGCCGCCACGCGTCAGGTTGAGGAACGAGTAGAAGCCGCCGCCGGAAGTGACGGTTGATCTCGATTCCGTGCCGGTGAGCGTGATGGTGATGCCATCAATGCCCTGCGCGCCGTTCTCCGTCGTGACGCGCCCGCTGATACTCGCCGATGGAATGGCGGTAAAGTTGGCGTCGGTTACGTCGAAGTTGAGGTTGTTGTAAGTCCGGCTCGGAGGCGTGTAATCGAGATTGGGCGTCGTCGGGGTGACGGTGTAGCTGCCGCCCTGCACGAGGTTGATGAACGAATAGCCGCCGTCGGGCGCCGTCGTGCGGGTCGCATTGGTCGAACCGCTCAACGTGACTTGAACGCCGCCGAGGCCGACGCCGCTGCCGTTCGTGACGCGGCCGCTGATCGAGACGTTGTTGACGCCGAAGGGCGTGCAGTTGTCAGCCGTCGTCGAGTATTGAATCGTATCAATACGCACAACTGCTTGTCCCGGCGCGACTGTATTCGGATCGCCGAAGACTCTCCACTTCAACCGCACGTTCTGGCCGTTGGCCTGCGGCGGCAGGTTGACGACGGTGGTGATGTAAGCGGGGCTGGCCGTCGTTCCGGCAGAGAGTCCCGTCCACGCCGCACCATCGCTGGTCTCGCCGTTGTAACCGCCGCTGACGAAACTGCCGCCCGCCGCGATAATGTCTTGGAATGCCCCGTTGCCGATCTTGATCTGCAACGTCATGCCGTCGAAATTGTCTTCGAGGTTGAAGAGATTCCTGAATGACAAGCGCGCCAAGCCGGTGTTGACCGGGAATGTCGGCGAGATCAGTTCGGCGACGCCGCCGTTGATCGGGTTAGTGGTGAAGGCGTCGTTCGGGGCGGTGTCCGGGCTGACGGTCGAAGTCATCCACGGCATGCCTGCGCCGCTGCGTTGCGTTGTCCAACCGGCGGGCAGCGCCGGAGCGGTCACGCCGTCGAAGTTCTCGAACGTTTGCAGCGCGGAAGGCTGGCCGATGTTCAGGAAATAGGTGTAGGTGATCGGGCCGAGGGTGCTGTTGACCGTGATGGTCACAGGAATGGCCGCGCCGCACGCGGTGGTGGCGGGCACGGTGTAGTCGATGGTCTGCGTGTCGGTGGTGCCGGGTTCGACCGCGCCGTAGTTGGCCGCGCCGCCGCCGGGCGAGATCGTCACCGTCGTGTTGTCCGCGTTGTGCGCGCACAGGATGTTGGTGAGCGGGATGGTGAGCCGGACGGTTTCGCCCGGGTCGATCACGCCGTTGGCGTTACCGCTGCCCGCAACCTCAGCCGCGCTGACGTTTTCGAGCCGGAGATTCACGGCTTCAAAACTCTCCGTGACGTGGATGCCGGAAGTGGCGGCGCGGAAACCCATGCCGCGAATACGGAAGGCTTCCCAGATGTCGAGTTCGTCGAAGCCGGCGAAGCCCGCGCAATCGGCGGCGAGAATCGAGTCGCGCGCATCGAGCATCGTCGGGTTGGCCGGGTCGAGTTTCATGCCGTCGGTGGTGATCTGCAAGGTGCGGTTGCTGCCGTTAGCGAAGCCGAGTTTCTGGATCAACTTGCCGCGCATCTCGATGAGCGCGGTACACCAGACTTCGCCCAGATTGTGAACTTCGTTGGCTTGCCCCGGAGCGACCGGGAAAGCGGCGTCGCTCACGTCGATCTGCGCCGGGTCGGAGTCGGCGAAGGTCAGCGGGTTATGCGACTTGCCGTTGGCGGCAACCGCCGCTTTGACCGCATACGGGAAGCGGCGAATGGCACGATAATAGTTTCTCGTGTCGTAAGCGCCCACCGCGTAGAGGCGTTGGCCGTCGTCGCCGTCGGGCGTCAGGAGGGCTAAGAGAGAAATGCCGTAGAAGTCTGACCAACCTTCGCCCATGCCGCCTGACGTGTCGGTGTTCAGACCGCTGCCGTTGGCGTGGAGACGATTCGACGTGCCGTGCGTCATTTCATGGTACATGACCTCCTGATCGAGGTCGCCGTCGCGGTTCGGGGTGCCCGTGAAGATGTACATCTGCATGCGCGGGGGCTGCCCGTCAGCCGGCGTCTGGAAGTTGGCGTTGTTGGTGCCGGAAGAGTCCTGCCCCTCAGACCGGACGGCGTCGCCGCCGAGGCCGCCGCGCCCGAAGTTGTCTGTCTGGAAATTACGAGCCGCTTCGGTGAAGCCGTAATTGTAAATTTGATCGTGGTAGCGATTCGTCCAGAAGAAGAGGTTGGTGACCGCGCCCAGGCGGAATTGCGCATCGGTCGGATTATTGGAGCCGACCGGGTCAGCCGAACCGTCGGGTCTGTAATCGAAACGGAAGACAAAATTCGTCGCCGTCGCACGCCCGTTGGCGTCAATGCCGTTCGGGGCGGCGATGTCCAAACCGGCGTCGGCGTTGTTGCCGGTCGTCGGCGCGCTCGGGCCTGCGGTGTCGGGAATCCAGCCGAGGTTGTCGAACGGAGACTCGGAGACGAGCGTTAAGTCCGTGCGCGTGATGCCGGGCGTTTGCGGCTCGGCCGCAGTGGTGTTCGTCGGCGAAATGAGCGACGAGCGCACGGGCGCGGAGGGCGTCGGGCTGTCGTTGTTATAGACGTTGTAGGTGTAGGCTTGCTGCTGATCCTGCGAGATGTTCTTGCGCCACAGGAGTTGACCCGTGTTCGCATCAACGAAGACGTAGTAAGCATTGACCGGCTCCCACAAGGTCATCGCGTAGGCCAGCACGGCATGACCCGGCACGACCGGGAAATACATCAAAGTGGTCTTCGTGTCTTCATCCAGCGGGCCGCGCGAAACAAAATGCGTATGGCCGTTGGCCGACGAATCGAGCACGCTGAGGCTGCCGTCAACCTTGAGATTGATGCTCTTGATACCAGCCGCGACGGCTTCCGCCGGATTGAGTTTGGGAGTGGTGCTGAGCGCCGAGGCGTCCAGACCCGGAGCCAGCAAGCTGACCGTGCGCACGAGTTGACCGTCCTTTGTCAAGACGCCGCGCACGAACCCTTGAAACACGGGGATGCCGTTGACCTGTTGTTCCAACTCCACGAAGCCGAGGTTGCCCGCCGGATTCATGTAATCGGAGAATTTGGTGAGTTGCGCTGCCTGCCCACGGGTCAAGCCGTAGAGCGCGGCGTTTTCCGAGACGAAACCGCGCAGGGCGGCTTCTCTGGATTCCGACGCGGCAGACGAAAGCACGCCCGCGCCGTCAACCCCGACGATTTCGGGGACGCGCAGGGCTTCGTTGTAATTAACTTTCAAGTTGGGCACGCGCGCCTTCAACTCAGTCTGCGCCGCGCGCATTGACTGTTGCATGACGGCGGCGGCTTCGCGTTGGCGTTGCGTGGCGACGACCTGCTTCTGCGCGTCTAGCGCGAGCACCACGCCGCCGCCGCTTTTCTGTTTCGGGGCGACGCTTGTTTCCGCTTCATCCGCCCGTCTGATGCGGACGTCGAAATTTTCGAGGCCGGGACGGAGGGGGGTATTAGGGTTAATCTTCGACGTTCTCTCACCTTTGCGCGAGCTTTGGCTTGAGGCGACGGGGCCGAAGTTGAACACAACGGCGCTCACGGCGACGGCGATGCTGGCTAACAGCACCCACCGTGTAAAGTTCTTCATATGCGAAATCCTTTCCTTCACCTCAAGAATGAGGTCTTTGGCTAGCATCGGACGTATCAATGGCGGACAATCTGTTAGGAGGTTCAATGCTCGCCGCCGAACTTTCGGCGATTCGCCTTCCGCAGCGGCGCGCGGCGTGCGTCGTGGCGAGAATAGCGCGCAGTTTCAAAACTGCGTTCCAGAACAGGACGAGCGGCGGATTGAGCGAGACGCGAGCGCATCCCGGATTCAAGAGCCGTTCAAGCTCAAGCCGTTTTGGGACACGAACTAATTGAACACGAATGGAATAAGTGCCACAGGAGTTTTACGGTTGATTGAAAGTCAGGTCTTATTAGTGTAGGACGCTTTAACAAGGGAATCGGAGCGGCATCGCGAGATGCCTCCGGGTGCGAGGGGGCTAAGTGCATAGGATAAACTACCTTTTCAAACCTTGTGCGTGACGGAAGCCTCGGCTTCGACTGGCGACGAATCTCGGAGTCAACTGCCGACTGTAAATTGTCTATTAGTGACGGGTAGGACTTAAAACCGCTAAACCTATCTGAGCGCAAGCAAATTAAAGAAATCCGTGGAAGATGTCAAGCCTGAAGGCGATAAATTTCCGGGCGGCGCGGCGCAAATTTTCCCGCCGCCGCCAATTTCAAACCTGCGGCGCGCACCCGCATCTCGCGCGCGCCGGCCGCCCGCGCACGTCGTTTTTTCTTTTCGCGTGCCCACGTTTTCTTTTCGCGCGCGCACGCGCGTCTCGCGTCTCGCCGGTAAGATTTCTCACCTTCTCGAATAACAATCTTGACTTGCCTCCGTCTGAAAGCGTAGCTTTCACCTGCGCCGGAAGCGTTTACTGCGAATCCGAAAATTCGTGACGGCACGATCTATAAAGAACTCTTTAGACCTCGAATCGGCGGAACAGAGGCAATCTGAACGTGGAGCAACAGCGCGGCGAAGAGAGCGTGCGCGGCGGCGGCGTTGGCGAGGACGCGGCAGCGTCGGCGTCCGGCAGCCGCACGGGCGAAGCGTCGCTCAATGCAGAAGCGTCGCTCAATGCAGAAGCGTCGCGTGATGGCGGGTTGTCGCAGACGCCGCTCGTCGCGGAGATGCGCGACGCGCTCGCCGAACTGCGCGAGACCAATCAGACGCTCGAAGCGATCATCCAAGCCTCGCCGCTCGGCATCATCACGCTCGACCCCGAAGGCGTCGTCAAGATGTGGAACAGCGCGGCCGAACGCATCTACGGCTGGAGCGAGCAGGAAGTCTTAGGCCGACCGCTGCCCACCGTCCCGCCCGACAGGCAGGAGGAGATGCGGCGCAACCACCTGAAAGCCGTGCAGGGGACGGCTTTCAAGTCGCTGGAAGCCGAACGGCTCAGAAAAGACGGCACACAGATCACCGTCAGCATCTCGACCGCTCCGCTGCGCGACGCCGAAGGGCAGATGAAAGGCGTCGTTGCGCTCGTCGAAGACATCACGGAGCGCAAGCGCGCCGAACGCGAGAAGGCCGAACTGGCGGCGAAAGTCGAAGCCCAACGCCAACGCCTCGACGCGATCATCGCGAGCATCCCCGGCGTCGTCTGGGAAGCTTGGGGCGAGCCGGACGAAGCCGGACAGCGCATCAACTTCGTCAGCGACTACGTGGAAACGCTGCTCGGCTACACGGTCGCCGAATGGCTCTCGACGCCGAACTTCTGGCTCCACATCGTCCACCCCGAAGACAGAGAGCACGCGGCGCGCACCGCCGCCGCAACTTTCGCGAGCGGCGAAATCGGCACGAACCAGTTTCGCTGGATCAGGAAGGATGGCCGCGCCGTGTGGGTCGAGGCGCATTCCGTCTCGCTCAAGGATCGGCACGGGCGCGCGGTGGGGATGCGCGGCGTGACGATGGACATCACGGAGCGCAAGGAAGCGGGCGAGGCTCTGCAACGAAGCGAGGAGCGTTATCGCGCCTTCGTCGAACAGAGCAACGAGCCGATCTGGCGTTTCGAGTTGGACGCGCCCGTCCCCGTCAATCTCCCCGCCGAAGAGCAGATCGAACGCATCTACGCGGCGGGCTATCTCGCCGAGTGCAACGACGTGATGGCGCGCATGTACGGCTACTCGCACGCCAGCGAACTCCTCGGCGCACGACTCGCAGACTTTTTGCCGCGCAACCCTGCCAACCTCGAATACCTGCACGCCGCCATCCAATCCGGCTACCGAATTATCGAACGCGAATCGCAGGAATTGGATCGCGACGGGCAGACCAAATATTTCCTCAACAATCTCGTGGGCATCGTGGAAGGCGGCGCGCTCAGGCGCGTGTGGGGCACGCAGCGCGACGTTACGGAGCGCAAACAGGCGGAAGCGGAGTTGCGCCGCTGGGAACAGATTTTCCAGCATGCGGGGTGGGGCGTGGCGATGACCGAGCCGGAGAGCGGCGTGATTCAAGTCGTCAACCCGGCCTTCGCGCGCATGCATGGCCTGACGGTCGAAGAGATGCTCGGCACCTCCGTCGCCGAAACTTTTGCGCCCGAAGAACGCGACCAACACGCAGAGCATGTGCGCACCGTTCACGAAAAAGGGCATCACGTCTACGAGTCAATTCATGTGCGCAAGGACGGCACGCGCTTTCCCGTGCTGGCCGACGTGACGGCCTTCAAAGACGAACACGGCAAGGTGCTCTACCGCGCCGCGAACATTCAGGACATCACGAAGCGCAAGCGCGCCGAAGAGGTCGAGCGTTTCCTCGGCGATGCGACGACGATGTTCTCCTCTTCGCTCGATTACGAATTGACGCTGGAGAGCGCGGCGCGTCTCGCCGTGCCTTACATGGCCGACTACTGCCTCGTCCACATGCTCGAAGACGACGGCCAGAACATTCGACGCATGATCGTGGCGCATGAAGACCCCGTGCGCGAAGAAGCCTGGCGCGACATGCAGCGTCGCTTCCCGCTCGATCTGAACACGCCGCACACCATCGCGAAAGTCTTGCGCACGGGACAGCCGGAAATTTTCCCCGCCGTCTCGGACGAACTGATGCTGCAAGTGATCCGCAACCCGGAAGAGATCAGGATGCTCAAGGAGTTCGACATCCGTTCGTCAATGATCGCGCCGCTCGTGGCGCGCGGGCGCACGATTGGCACGCTCACCTTCATCAGTTCCGAATCCGCGCGCCACTACACGGAAGACGATCTCGCCGTTGCCACCGAACTCGCGCGCCGCGCCGCGCTCGCCATTGATAACGCGCGCCTCTATCGCCGCGCGCAGGAAGCCAACCGCGCCAAAGACGAATTCCTCGCCACGCTCTCGCACGAACTCCGCACGCCCCTGACGCCCATCATCGGTTGGGTGCACATGATGAGCACAGGCCAACTAAACGCGACGGACATCGCGCACGGCCTTTCAGTCATCGGCAAAAACTCGCAATCGCTCTCGCGCCTGATCAACGATCTGCTCGACATGTCGGCCATCCTGAGCGGCAAGATGCGTATTGACACGCTGCCCGTCCCGCTTGAGTTCGCCCTCAAGGAAGCCATCGAGACCGTGCGCCCGCAGGCCGCGAAGCAGAATATCGAGATCGAATTTGCGCCCTGCGAGCGGATGGACGAGTTGGTCGTCTCCGGCGACCGCACGCGGCTCGTGCAGGTCTTCTGGAACTTGTTGACGAACGCCGTCAAATTTTCGCCGGACGCAAGCCGCATCCGCGTCGCCTGCGAAAACGCGAGCGGGGCGGCACGCGTCCACGTCGAAGACGAGGGAGAAGGCATCACGGAGGAGTTCATTCCGCACGTCTTTGAGCGTTTCCGTCAGCAGGACATGTCAACGACGAAGATGCACGGCGGTTTGGGGATCGGGCTTGCGCTCGTCAAGAGTTTTGTCGAAGCGCACGGCGGCACGGTCGCGGTCGAGAGCGCGGGCGAAGGGCGCGGCAGCCGTTTCACGGTGACGCTCCCGCTCATCCGGCAGGCGCACATGTTCACGCAAGCCAACACTGCCGCGCCGGAGTCGGCCTGCGAAATCGAAAACTCGTGTCACGCCTTGATCATCGAGGATGCGCCCGACACGTTGGAGATGCTGCGCGTGGCTTTTGAGGTGCGCGGCTTCCGCACGAGCGCGTGCGCCACGCCCGAAGAGGCTCTCAGCATTGCAGCCTCAGAGCACTTTGATATAATCATCTCCGATATTGGTCTTCCCAACATTGACGGTTATGAGCTTCTGCGGCGACTACGAAAGGAGACGCCCGCCCTGCGTGACGTTCCCGCGCTCGCCCTAACGGGTTATGCCGCGCAGAAAGACGTGGACGCCGCCCTCTCCGCGGGGTTCAGCGCGCACCTCGCCAAGCCGTTCGATCCGGCCACTCTGGCCGCCACGGTTGACGCGCTGCTCAAACGTCAACAGTCCGAACCGGCTGGCTCGGACGAACGATAGAACAAGCGTCGTGCTCAATAGGGTGAAGCGTGAGGGAAAATTTCCCGCCGCTTCGATGCTTTACTTTCCAGTTTTGCCGAGGCCGCGCAAGCGGAAAGGGAGAGATAAGAAAATGCTGGCTGCCCCAGAAACCGTCGCGCGTGCGATTGCCGCCGCGCGCGTCGGAGTATTTGCCGCGAGCCGTCTCGCTTTCGGTGGCGAGGCTCACACGCCGGACGACCCCTCGCCTTTCGCCGACGAACCGCAGTTGACGAAAGAACGCCCGCGCGCCCTCGTCGTTGACGACGCGCCGGACGTGACGGAGATGCTGGCGATTCTGCTCCAGTACGCGGGCTATGAAGTGGTCACGGTTTATTCAGGGCCGCAGGCTCTCAACGCCGCGCGCAGCGAGATGTTCGACGTGGTTATTTCGGACATCGGCATGCCCGGCATGAACGGTTACGAGTTGGCGGAAGCCGTGCGCGCGCTGCCCGATTATCAGGCCACGCCGATGATCGCCGTCACGGGCTTCACCATGTATGAAGACCGCGACCGCGCCCTGCGCTGCGGCTTCAACGCATTTTTGACGAAACCCATTAACCCGCGCGACCTAATCAACCTCGTCGAGCGTTTGCGTAGCTGAAGAGTCTGCGCCGGAGAGCAGTCTCTCTTTTGACCGTATCAAGCATGCCCAGCGAAGAGTCGGAAGCGACAATCCTCATCGTCAACGACTCGCCCGATGCGCTCGCGCTCACAAGCGCGGTGCTGCAACAGGCCGGTTATCCCGTGCTCACGGCGGCGGACGGCCTCGAAGGTCTCGCCCTCGCGCGCCGCGAACTCCCCGCCCTCATCATCAGCGACGTGGCGATGCCCCATCTCGACGGCATCGAACTCTGTCGCCAGTTGCGCGAAGACGCGCGCATGTCGCTAACGCCCATCGTGCTCATCAGCGCGCAACGCAAAGACACCGAAAGCGCGCTCGAAGGGCTGACTGCCGGGGCGGACGAATTCATCGAATCGCCTTTCGATCCGCTCCGCCTCGTCGCGCAAGTGGCGCGACTGCTCGAACGCGCACACCTCGAAGCGCACTATCGAGACATCGTCGAGCAGGCCAGCGACATCATCTACACGCACGACATGGAAGGCTTGCTCACGAGCATCAACTCGGCGGGTCTGCTCTTTAGCCGTCGCCAGTCGGGCGAACTCGCGGGCGAGCACATCGCGTCGGTGTTCAAGTTGGGCTTGGAAGAGGCGCAGGTCAACGAGTTGATCAGGAAGCTGCGGAGCGAGGGCATGCGGCGCGTGGAAGCGCAGGGCGCGAACGCGAGCGGCGAGCGGCGTTGGCTGGAATTCAGCATGTCGCTCATCTGCGCGCGCGACGGCTCGCCCGTGGGCGTGCGCGGCGTGGCGCGCGACATCACGCGCCGCAAGACCATCGAGGAACAACTGCGACGCAGCGAAGAACGCTATCGCGAACTCGTCGATAACGCCAACGACATCATCTACACGACCGACATGGAAGGCCGCTACACTTCGCTCAACAAATCGGGCGAGCGCGTGAGCGGTTTCACGCGCGAAGAAATTCTCGGCATGAGATGGACACAACTCGTCGCGCCCGGCTACCACCCGCTCGTCAGCCAGATGCTCATGCGCAAGTTGGGCGGGCACGAAGCGGTGACGTTCTACGAACTCGAAATCATCGCCAAAGACGGGCGGCACATCCCGCTCGAAATCAACAGCCAACTCATCTACGAAGACGCACAGCCCGTCGGCTTGCAAGGCATCGCCCGCGACATCACGGAACGCAAGCACAACGAAGCCTTGCTGCGCGCGCGCTTCGAGCAGGAGGCCGAGAGCGAGAAGATGCGCAGCCTCGGCCAGCTTTCGGCGGGCGTGGCGCACAACTTCAACAACGCGCTCGCCGCCGTGCTCGGCCGGACGCAACTGCTCCTGCGCTCCGTGACAGACGAGCGACAGCGACGCAGCCTTGAAGTCATCGAGACGGCCACGCAGGACGCCGCAGAGATCGTGCGCCGCATTCAAACCTTCGCGCGCCGCGCGCCCTCCGCGCAGTTCGCGCAAGTCTCGCTCGGAAAGCTCATCACCGACGCCGTGCAACTGACGCGCACGAGTTGGGAAGACGACGCTCACGTCCACGGCCTGCGCTATGAAGTCAATTTCGAGAGCGAGGTGGAGGGCGGTGATCTCATCGAAGCCAACGCCACCGAACTGCGCGAGGTCTTCGTCAATCTAATCTTCAACGCGCTCGACGCGATGCCTGCGGGCGGGCGCATCGAGTTGCGCGAAACCAGAAGCGACGGGTGGTTCGTCGTCGAGGTGCGCGACACGGGCGAAGGCATCCCGCCGGAGTTTCAAGACCGCATCTTCGAGCCGTTCTTCACCACCAAAGGCTCGCAAGGCTCCGGCCTCGGCCTCGCCGTCTCCTACGGCATCATCAAACGCCACGGCGGCACCATCGAAGTCGCGAGCCTCCCCGCCGCGAGCGACGACAAGAGCACGAGCGGTACAACCTTCACGCTCAAATTTCCCTGTCCACAGAAAAGCGAGCAATAACTGTCGCTGCTCGCAACGCTGCTTTAAAGCGACTCCGAAACTCGACCCGGCAAAGCATGTAACCACGAAAGGACACGAAACAACCCGAACCTGTTTAGTGTTGTTTCGTGTCCTTTCGTGGTCACATGCTTTTGTTTGCCGCTCTTGATGCTCACCTGCTTTTCCTCCCCCCGCGCTTCCATGTTATTTTGTGGCCTCGGCGCGCAAACCCGCAGGCTTTGCTTTGATCTACCCGCACGGGGAAGGGACGACAATTCTTTATGGAGAACGCCGGAAGCCACGAGGCAGCAGCAGCAGAGACGCTTGAGCCGCGCGCCGCCGCGAGCGACAATCAAAGCGTCGGGCGCGCACGCCGGAACGTCTTCGCGCAGGCAGGCGTCCGGCGCGCGGCTTACTTTGCGACCGGCGCGCTCGCCATCGGCTTCGTCTTCTGGTGGCTCCAATATTCGACCGACGCCATCTGCTGCGGCGACTTCGACGGCTACTATCACATCGGTTGGAGCCAGCAACTCCGGCAGGGCTTTCGCGCGGGACGACTCCCGCAGTTCATCTGGCTGCCGCTCACCACGCTCAACGCGCGCGACTACGTGGATCATCATTTCCTCTTCCACGTTCTGCAAATTCCCTTCACCTTCTTCTCGGACGTGCGGACGGGCGCGAAAATTTCGGCGTGGCTCTTCGCCAGTCTCGCCGTCCTGTCCTGCTACTCGATGATCCTTCGCCACCGCATCAAGTATCCGCTCCTGTGGCTCGTCGCGCTCCTCGGGTGCTCCGCGCCTTTTCTGTTTCGCATGAACATGACGAAGGCGATGAGCGTCTCCGTCGTGCTGCTCATCACAGGCATTCAACTGCTCTTTCAAAGAAGATATTTGTGGCTGCTGCCGCTCGCTTTCTTCTTCACTTTGACTTACGACATGTTCGTGCTACTCGCGCTCGTCGCCGCCATCTGGACGGCAGTGCGCTTGTGGAGCGAAGGGCGTTTCGAGTGGAGGCCGCTTCTGTGGGTTGGAGTCGGCATCGTCGCGGGCACGATCATCAACCCTTACTTTCCGCACAACATCCAACTGCTCTACGCGCACGTCTTGATGAAGTTCACGTCGAAAGACTTCTCCACGGCGGTCGGGCAGGAGTGGTATACGTATGAGACTTGGGACTTCGCGCGCAACTGCTCCGTCGCCTTCGCCGCCATGGTCGCGGGCTACATCGCCTTCAACTGGC
>DASYMM010000523.1:0-10998 GCA_036009085.1 Pyrinomonadaceae bacterium
ACAGGTTAAATAAATCGGAATGCAGCGCATTCTGCCAGCGCGCGGGCGGCGGGTCAAGCTACGGACGCGAAAAAAGCCCTCTCAAGTAAGCCCGAACCGCGTGGAGCGCACGCGCGCGGTGGCTGAGTTGGTGCTTCAACTCGTCGGGCAGTTCGCCGAAAGTTTGTGCGTAGCCGGTGGGAATGAAGAGTGGGTCGTAACCGAATCCGTTGTCGCCGCGCGGTTGCCGTGCGATGCGGCCTTCGCAGGTGCCGGCGAAAAGTTTCGTCGTTTCCGCCCCCGGTTCGTAGAGGGCAATCGCGCAGGTGAAGCGGGCGGTGCGTTGCGTGTCGTCCGTCCCGTTCAAAGCTGCGAGCAGGCGTGCGTTGCGCTCCGCGTCCGTGGCGTCCGCGCCGGCGTAGCGTGCCGATAAGACGCCCGGCGCACCGTCAAGCGCGTCAACTTCCAGACCCGAATCGTCGGCCAGCGTCCAGAGATTCGTCTGGCGACTGTACAGGCGCGCCTTGAGTTCCGCGTTGGCCGCGAAGGTCTCGCCCGTTTCTTCCACTTCAACAATTTGCGGAAACTCGGACAGGCGGCGCAGTCGTAGCGGGAGATTCGAGAGCAGCGCGGTTAGTTCGCGAATCTTTCCGGCGTTGTTGGTTGCGATGAGCAGTTCCGTGGGCGCGTGCGTGTCCATAAATTTTTAGGAATTGAAGTGAACGAAATGGGAATTTACGGCTCTCAATAATAGATAGCAAAAACTTTTTTTGCCAAGTTGCCGAAATTCATGCTAACAATAAAAGGCGGCGCGCTCCCTCACCCGAACCGCGCGCAAAGAATCTTACAGGGGAATTTTCACGGGGCCACAGCTTTGAACTTAATGACATCTCTTACCGAACACCCAACTCTCCAGAGTACAAACGAGACGTTTGCGCCGCACCTGCAACGTGCGAGCGAAAAACGTTCAAGCGTTGATGATTCGAGTTTGAACGAGCTACACATCTGGCAGCTTGCGCTGCGGAGTTTCTTCAACCTGTCCAATCATTCCTTGAGCGACGCGGAGCGGGCTGAAATCATCTCACGGGATTTCTCTCCCGAGTTGAAGATCGTCAGGCAGGTGCTCAGGCGCAGTCTGTTGCTGAGTTTGAATTGCACCTCCGACGAGCCGCCCGCGTCGTTCGAGATGGACGACTCGAACGCTTTCGACAACATCGCTCTGAATGCCGCCGCGCCCGACACACTAACTACGGAAGACCACTCGCCGCTCGTCCCTCTCATCAACGCCTTGAGCGATCTCTGTCGCATGTGCGAGAGCGTGTTGTCGGCGAAAGTTGATTTCCAGATGTGGGCGAGCATAGAACAGATCGTGCGGCGAGAGTTGGAACAGTCGCAATTTATCGATCTACTCGAACGCCGCCTGTGCGCCGGAAACTTACTGCTACTAAAGCATCCCGAATTGCATAAGCTGACGGAGCGCATCACGCCCGACACGCTCGCGGCTGACATGTCCGCGATCTTTTCTCAACTCATGCAGATGCTCGAACAACTTCGTCTGGTCGAGACGTTGCTCCGGCAGGATGCGCCCTTAAAACAGACCCTCGCCATCTTCACGCTGGTACATGAAGAAACTCGCGCGCTCGTGGATTTCATCGAGAAACGCGCGAGCCACGCGGAGGAGATAGACGGCGCGGTGTTCGATGCACTGGATTGCACTGGCTACGCCATCGGCGTCGAGTTAACACGCGTCTTTGGGCGGGAACTCGTCGGCCTCGCGTCGCTGCGGCAATCGCCCGCCATCTACACGAAGGTCGAAAACGCGCACGGACTGTTGCGCGACAGCTTCCAGCAGTCGCTCGTCTCGCTCGTGCAAGTCTTCGATTCGACTTTCGACGGCGCGAATTTTTTCCAATCCTTCCGTTCGAGGCTTGAACAGTCGCTCGTGCTGCGCCGCGACTTGTGGACGCTGCTGCAACTCGTGCTACAGGCCGAGCAAGACCGCGACCGGCGACCGCTCAGGCCGCTGCTCGAACGCCTCGACGCCTTCCGCGAGGGAAGTCTGCGCTTCCTGATGTACAAGGATTGGGAGACTTACGAGAGGTTCGTGGCGGAACTCTTAGCCGCGCGAGGCGCGGTCGAACTCGCGCCCGTGCTCCATCGCTTCGGCACTTACCTCGAAGCATTATTCGGCCAAATCAACATGCGCATCGTTCTCGCCGAACATCCCTTCGACTATCCGGCCTTAGTTGAATAAGGCTTTTGCCAACCCCCTTCTGCTTTTCTTTGCGCCTTCCGTTCTAACTTTGCGCCTTTGCGAGAACTCTTTCACGCTGGAGGCGCAAAGTTAGAACGGAAGGCGCAAAGCGTTGAGGGGTTCTTAAATTCTCCGCTTCATTTCGCACGGTCAGTTTCAACGTCGGTCGCCAGTTGCACGAGCATCGCGCCGAATTGTCCGAAGGCGGAGCGTGTCTTTTTTTCAAAGCCTCCTTCGACGAGTCGTGTCTCGCTGAGCGCGTAGGGCAGCGCGGCGAGCGAACGCTGCAAAGCGGCGGCGTCCGGTGGCGAGTTGCCGCGCACTCCGTTTTGCCTGCCGAGGAAAGAGATGAAGCGGCGGGCTGATTCGTAATCGTTTGTGTAGGTGACGACGTTGGCCGCGTCGTTTGCCTCCGAAGGGCGCGCGGCTCCCTGAAATGCTTTGACCGAGCCGAGCGTCCGCGACGCGCCGCTCTCTTCGAGGCAGCGACGCACTTCTTCCGCGCCGCCGATGATCAGATAGTCGCCGATAAAACTCGCCGCCCCGCGTTCTTCATCCGTCGCAACTAACATCTCCGCTTGGCCGACGCGCTGGCTTTTCGCGCCCGCGCCGAGACGTTTGCGCACGAGTCCCTGTAAAGTTTCGCGCTCGCGGACGGGCGCGAGCAGCACAAGGGCGGAGCCTTCGCTATCGAGTCGAGCCGTGGCGATCTCCGGCCCGGCGGCGCGCAGGAAATCGTGCGGCGACTCAATGCCGAAAGGCTGGAGCGATTCGGCGAGGAAACGCCCGACGAGCGGCGCGATGGTGATTTCCAGTTGCGAAGAGATGGCCGCGTTCAGGCCGCGCCAGGCTGCTTCCGGGTCGCGGTAATTGTAGATGGTGAGTTGATTCGTGTCGGCGGGCAGCAAGTCGCCTGCGCGCGTGTTGTTTGCGGTGGCAGACGCGAGCGGCGTCTGCAAACGCGTCGCGAGTTCGTTTTGCAAATGCAGATAATATTTATCCACGACCGCGCCTTCGGCGACGGCGGAACTCCAAGCCACGCTGCCGAGAATGCGGCTGGCTAACTGCGGGATCAAGATCGCCGCCGCGCTTTGCGCTTTGGGGTCTGCGGCAAGCTGACCCGCGTAGGCCACGGCGGCCATCTCCAACAACCTGCCGACTCCCACGGGCGACACGTAACCGAAGGCGAGCGAGTTGTTTGCGCTCATACGCAGGCGCATCTCCGCCAGTTGCGCGTCGTTCGCCAGAGACGCGCGCTCGCCCCTGCGCACCGCGAGGCAAGCGCGCACAGCCTCTTCGTCGTTCCCGACGATTGCCACGCTCTCGTTAATCGCCGCGACGATCTTTCTCTTGCCGTCCGGCGTCGTCCAGTTGATGAAGGTAGAATCGTTGGCCTCGTCTCGCAGAATCGTCGGTTCGCCGTATTTGCGGCGCGCATAGTTGCCGATCAACTTGGTCACGGCGGTCTGGACGCGCGCCGCGCCCGTGTGAGTTTCGGCCACGAGCGCGATGCGCGGCTTGATGTCGCGCACGGTGCTCGATTCCTCCGTCACCTCAAACCCGAGCACGGCGACCGCCACCTGCGCGCGGGAAAAAACCACCGTCTCTGCCGAGCCGATGCCGCTCCAAGCCGACAGGCGACTCAGCCAGCCGACGCGCCCGACGTTCGGACTCAAACCGGCGGGCGGCGCGAGCGTCTGCCACGCGTTTGTCGAAGTCAGCCCGCCGACGATTTCGGGCAGGCTGTTCGTTTCGAGATAGACGAGCGATTCGGCGGGCACGTAGGCCGCCATATCAACCGTTTGGGGGCGATTCCACCAGAGCCACGCGGCGAGCAGAACGACGAGCACGACGATTGCCAGTAGTATCCTTTTCGGCCAACTCTTCATTCCAGCATCCTACCTTTCGCCCCCGAACGAAGCAAGAACCCGCGCTTTCAACCGCCCGCCGCGAGCGAAAAATCACTCCAAAATTACCCTTCCGCGAAACTGGAAGCGGCACGCAGTTTTTCCAGGAACTCGCGCAAGCAGGTCAGATTGACGGAACAAGGTTTGTGGAATCTACAAGTTAAACAAAGCAAATTGTTGTTGACATGGATAAACACGATGGTTTATATTCTTCGTTGACGGCGGGAACCACATTCCCGCTCTGGTTTGACAAGGCGTTTGCCAGTCTCTATTAGACCCGAAATTAGACCCGAATCCCGCGCTCGTCTCGGTTGGGCGTCGGGTGCGACCGGCAAAGTCTTATCTTTGAAACTCAACCGATAAAGGCACACTTCGCGCGAGCGGAGGTCGCAAAGCCTACGGAAGTCGCAAGCGCGGTTCTCAGCCGCCGGACTTGGCCGGGCTGCCGAAGGTGAGGATGCCTGCGCCGAACTGTGCAAGACTTTGACGCGCAGCAGTTTTACCCGCCACCTTCACTTCAAGAGTGAAAAACCGCTCAACAACGGGACGTGAGTTTTCTGCCCAGGTTTATCGCACCGCTTCTCTCCTGATACTCAAGCGGCGTTCAGCCATTTCGTGACATGTCAACGAGACGCCGACCACACAGCCGCAACCACCCGATGACCCCCACGCCATATACGCCTACGTCACCGTCCACCAACGCGCGCGCCGTTCGTTCCAGAGCGCGCCGCATTCGCGCCCGCCTCCGGCGAGACCAACGCAGAAGAGCACGGAAAGTTTCCGGGGAAAAATAGAAATGTTTGGAAGAAAAAATTCTAACAAGAAAAATCTAGTCGGTCTGGACATCGGTTCAAGTTCCGTGAAGGCCGTCGAGTTGCAGGGCAAGCCGGGAAGTCTCGTGCTCGTCAATCTCGGACAGGAGAGCTTGCAGCCGGACACGGTGGTTGACGGGCAGATCATGGAGCTCAATTCCGTCTCGCAAACCATCTCCAACATCTTCGCCTCGCACCAGATGAAGACCGAGCGCGTGGCGGCGGGTGTGAGCGGCAGTTCCGTGATCGTCAAAAACATCATCGTGCCGCCGATGAGCAAAGAGGAACTCGAAGAGTCAATTGACTGGCACGCCGAAGAGCACATCCCCTTCGACATCGCCGACGTGAGTTTGGACTATCAGGTCGTCGGCTCAAGCGCGGATTCGCTGCACGTTCTGATGGCCGCCTGCAAACGCGATTTTGTGGCGAACATCAAGCAAGCCATCCAACTCGCGGGCAAGCAGCCCGCCATCATTGATGTGGACGCGTTCGCGTTGCAGAACTGCTACGAGATCAACTACGAACCGTCGCCGGATCAGTCGGTCGCGCTTTTGAACATCGGCGCGTCCACGATGAACATCAACATCCTGCACGGCGTGCGCAGCGTCTTCACGCGCGACGTTTCGGTCGGCGGCAACCAGTACACCGCGCTGTTGCAAAAAGAGTTGGGCTTAACGTTTGAGCAGGCCGAAGCGGTCAAGCGCGGCGCGCTGGTGCCGGGCGAGACCGAGCAGCGCGACCTGGCAAACGTGTTAGAGACGGTTTCCGATATTCTCGCCCTGGAAATTCAAAAGACGTTCGACTTCTATCGCGCCACGTCCGACGACGGCGAAGGCACGGTGCAAAAAATCCTGATCTCGGGCGGCGGCTCGAAACTGCCGGGGCTGACGGATTTTCTGGCAAACCGTTTCGGCCTCCCCGTCGAAGCGTTCAACCCGTTCCGCCAGATCAAAGTTGACGGTCGCCGTTTCGACCCCGAGTACATGCGTGAAGTGGTGCCTGAACTGGCCGTGGCCGTCGGGCTTGCTTTGAGAGGAGTGGAGGCTTAAATGATTAAGGTCAACTTATTAGACTCCGTCACAGACAAGACCAGTGTGGCCGCCATCGAAACGCGCGTCGCCAACCCGCGCACGCAAGGCCGACTCGTGCTGCTGGTCGTCGTCACGCTCATGGCGTTGGCGATAGTCTTCGACTGGACGAGCGCGAATTCGGCGCACGCGGAAGTGACGGCGGAACTCAAGCGACAGCAAGAGCAGGCCGCGCGCATGGAAGCGATCAAGAGAGAGCAAGCCGAGCTTGAGAAGAAGACGCAGGAAATTCAGACGCGCATTGACGCGATCAAAAGATTGCGCGCTTCGCAACAAGGCCCCGTGGCGGTGCTCTCGGCCATCAACGAGCGTCTGCCGAAGATTACGGATTTCCGTCTGGAAAGCATCGAGCAGAAGGGCACGGAGTTGACTTTGAAAGGCGACTCGCCGAACGAAGCCGCCGTCACGCAGTTTGGCCGCAGCATGGAATTTTCGTCCGGCCTCTTCTCGAACGTCAGCATCGAGACGAAACGCGAGTTGATGGAAAAAGTGAACGCAGGTGCGGCTCCGCCGCCGGGAGCGGCTGAGGACTTGAACAAGCCAGTCGTCAAACCCGACACCGTAACCTTCACCTTGAAGTGCAAATACACGCCGCCGGGTAGCCAAGCGGCTTCGCCCGCCGGTAATGCGAAACCGACCGGCGCTGCTGGCGCGGCTGCTCCCGCGTCCCCTCAAGTCGCACAAAATAATTAGGCACCGTCGCCGGGTTCGACCGCGCGCCCGAAGGGAACTGACATCTCATGTTGAAATTAGATTCACTACAACAGAAACCCTGGTACTTCCAGTTCGCCATCTTTGGCTTCCTCGCTCTCCTGATCTACGGCGGCTTCTATTACTTCGTCACGAGCGGCACGCGCGAAGAGACGAAGACGCTGCAAGCGCAGGTTGATAAGCTGCAACAGGAGAACGCACGCGCGCAGATCGCCTCGCAGCGACTCAACGACTTCAAGGCCACCTACGCACGCGCGCAAGCCGACTACGAAGACTTGAAGGCGCTCCTGCCCGAACAGCGCGAACTCACGACCGTCTTGCAGAGCTTGCAGGAGCGCGCCCGTGGTCGTCTGTCCGTGACGCGCTTCACGCCGAAGGACGATGTGCAGCAGGACTTCTACGCGGGCAAGCCCGTCGAGATCGAAGTCTCCAGTTCGTACAACAACCTCGGCGCGTTCTTCGCGCAGATCGCCGCCTACCAGCGCATCGTCTCGATCAGCGACTTCAAAGTTTCGCGCATGAAAGATCAGAACGCGGCGAAGACCGTGGACGCGCAGTTTCTGCTGACGGCCTATTACGCTTCGAGCGAGAAGTTGCAGAACACGGCGAAACCCGCGAACCCGACCGCGCCTGCTGCCGCTACGACCGCGCCCGCACCCGCCGCGAAGTAGTTTTACGTTTGCAATCGCCGCGAGCGAACGCGGCCAGAAGAAGACGGACTCATTCAGGAATAAAAGAGATGAACTACACCAAGTTGATCAAACAGACTTTGCAAACCGCGTTAGCCGCGGGCGCGCTCTTGACCCTTTCCGCGACGGCCTTCGCGCAAGAAGCGAGCACCACCTACCGCGTCGCCGGTCGCGATCCGTTCGTGAAATACAGACCGCCGGTCAAGCGTGTGAAGCCTGTCCCGCAGCCCATCGGCGCGCCTTCCATCGAACAGCGCATCGCCGCCTACAAGGCGCAAAAGGCCGTCGCGATGAACGCACAGCTTCCCGCCCCGAAGCCGACCACCGCGCTCCTTCTGAGCGAAGCGCAAGTGACCGGCATCTTCCGCACCCCGCGCGGCTACGCGGCGATGGTTGAAGCCAAACCGATCAAGCTCTCTTACGTGATCTATCCCGGCGAAACTTTTTACGACGGGATGCTGGTCGCCATCGAAGAAGACCGTCTCGTGTTTCGCAAAGAGACGCGTTGGAGCGACGGGCGACGCGAGATGAACGTCGAGATGAAAGCTCTCGGCGCGACCAACGCCGTCAAAGATACTTTGACGACCCCCAACACGGCGGCTCAACCGGCGGCTATGGTCGGCTCCGGCTCCGGCGCGCCGGTAGTCGCGGAAGAGAGCGCGCCTGCTAAACCGAAAAACTGACGCCTTTCTTCCCGTTCGTTCCGCCCGCCCGCGGAAGCCTGAGCCGAAAGGGCGCGCGCGAACAAACCTTCTCCCGTCGCACACCCGCCGGAGATTCGTTCAACAAAGCAACTCTCCCGAAGTGTGCTCCCGCTATTTGGCAAGACAAATTCGCCGACGGCTTTCGCATTGTGCGGCGCGCGCTTGAAGAGTCCTTCCCAAAGGCTCGCACGAGCGTTAGCGCGTGGCGTTAAAGCCGCCGGTCACTCCTGACAAAGGAAAAGAAAATGGTTAACCTGCATCATCCGCTTTCAGCGGTCATAAAAAGGGGCGCGCTCGTCCTCTTACTTTTATGTTCAATCTCCACACTCACGCACGCGGCAACTTCACACCTGTTGACCGGCGTGCGCACGTCGGTCGAAGGCGACACGACGCGCATCCATTTTGCCGGAACTGCGCCGCTGGCCTACGGCGTGCGCCGCGTTGACGAACGCACGTTGATGGTCGAACTGCCGGGCGTTGACGCCTCGCGGCTCGCGCCTTCTTATGCGCCGGCCTCGCCGCTCGTCGCCGGTCTCACCGTGCAATGCGCGACCGACACTGCTGGCAAACCGCTCGCACGCCTGCGCGTCGCGCTGCGCTCATCTGCGCGCGACCGCTCCTTCCTCGACGCCAACGAACTCGTCCTCGAATTGCGACCCGAAGACAGCACGGCGCAGCAACAGCCTCAACAGCAGCGCGTTGCGCGTGAAGCGCACGCCATCGTCGTCACGGGCGCAGAGCAGCAGACGGCCAAACCGTCGCCCACGCCCTCCATGAGCGCATCGGGCGCGTCGGGTCAGCAGTCGTCGCAGGGGCAGCAATACGGCCAGTACGGTTTCGTCGGCGAACCGATCAACCTGAACGTCGTCAACGCCGACATCCGCGACATTCTCAACTACATCACCGAGCAGTACGCCGTAAACTTCATTATTGACTCTTCCGTCGGCGCAGTGCCCGTCACGGTCAACGTCACGGAGGTTCCCTGGAACATCGCGCTCAATTCGATTCTGCGCGCGAACCGTTTGGGGATCGAAGTGAGCGGCAACATCCTGCGCGTGGCGACGCTCAAGGTGCTGGCCGAAGAGGCCGAAGCGCAAGGCTCGATTGAAGAAGCGCGCTTGAATGCCGCGCCGCTCGTCACGGAATTCATACGCCTCAACTACGCGCGTGCGGTCGGCACGCTCGCACAGGCCGCAGGCTCCACCGGCGGCTTCTCCGGCGGCGCAAGCAACGATAGCTTCTCCGGCGGCTCGGGCGGCGACGCCACGGGCAAGAGCGGCGACAAGGGCATTCTCCCGATCATCTCGCGTCGTCTCTCCAAGCGCGGCAGCGTCGAAGTTGACGGTCGCAGCAACACGCTTATCATCACGGACGTGGTGGAAAACATCGCGTCCATTAAACTCCTCGTGACGCTGCTCGACCAACCCGAGCCGCAAGTCGAAATCGAGACGCGCATCGTCGTCGCCAGCCGCAGTTTCAGCCGCGACCTCGGCGTGCAGTTGCAGGCGGCGGTCTTCGGCTCGAACGGGCGGGGAGGTTCGTTTGAGACGGCTCCCGCCAACGGCGGCCTGCGTCCGGGCGGACTTCCCGGCGGCCTCAGCAACACTCCTCCCGCGACGGGCGGACTCGGCGCAACCGCGCCCACCACTGTCATCGGCTTAACCACGGGCATCTTCGGCACGGCGCAAATCGGCCTGCTGCTCACCGCCGCGGAGAGCAAAGGTCAGGCTAAGATCGTCGCCAACCCGCGTGTCACGGCACTCAACAATCGTCCCGCGCAGATCGAAAGCGGCGCGCAGATTCCCGTCGTCACGCCGCAGGCTTCAGGCGCGGGGGGCGGCGGTGGCGACAACCTCGGCGGCTCGACCGTCTTCACCACCACCTTCATCTCAGTCCCTTTGCGTCTCTCCATCACGCCGCAGATCACGGACGCCGGAACGGTCGTCCTACGCGTCACGGCGGAGAACAACAGCGTCAACCGCTCTCTGACCAACTCGCTCGGCACGCCCGGCATTGACACGCAACGCATGCAGACCGAAGTGCTCGTGCCCGATGGCGGCACCACGGTCGTCGGCGGCGTGCTGCTGGACAGCGAAGGCGAGACGCAGACGCGCACGCCCGGCATCTCCGGCATCCCCGTCCTCGGCAATCTCTTCAAACGCAAGGCCACCACGCGCAACACCAACGAACTGTTATTCTTCATCACGCCGCGCATCTATCGCCCCGACTACAACGGGCGACCGATGGCCGGAGCGGTGACCGACCGCAACCGCACGACCACCATCCCGCAGCCCGTGCCGCTCGGCAACCCGCAGAGCAACACGCCCGCGCCCACGGTTGACGGTCAACAGCAGACGCAGCCGAGCGCGCAACCGCAGTCCGACAACGCGCCCACCGCGCGTCCGGCCGCCACCCGCGGCGAACGGCCTTAACAGGAAGGAGACCGGGAAACCTCATGTTTAAGGAAACACTCACACGCATGGTTGAACGCACGGAGGGCGCGGTCGGCGCGCTCATCATGGGCACGGACGGAATCGCCGTCGAGAAGGTCTTGATGCCCGAAGGACGCGACGCCAATCTGGACGTGGCCGCTGCCGAATTCACCTCGCTCCTGCGCAACGCACAGCGCGCGGGCGGTGATATCGGCCTCGGTCTGGTCCGCGAAGTCGTCATCGGCTTCGACGAGATGAACGTCGTCATGCGACTCTTCAACAGCGAGTACTTCGTCATCCTCGCCTTAACGCAGGACGGCAATATCGGGCGCGGCAGGTTCGAACTGCGCAAAGTCGAACTCGACCTCGCACGCGAGTTCGCCGTCTAACTCAAGAACACAGCAGCCAAGGTCAAAAACAGA
>DASYMM010000524.1:0-3614 GCA_036009085.1 Pyrinomonadaceae bacterium
AGAGACACGCGGAGAGTTGGATAATCTTCTCCGCGTGTCTCTACGGCTTGGCTCTGCGTCTCTGCGTTGAACCGAGTTGCAGCGACTCCAACTATCGGGGTTATATCCGCTCCACGCCCTCGCGCGGCTCGACGAGGATGCTGCGGAAGCTGGACATGCGGACGAGTCCGGGGGCTGCGCCCTTCGGCTTGGAGAGAAACTTGCGCGGCGTGTAATGGACGGAGACTTTCGCATCGCGTTTGGCCTGACTGAAAAAGGCTGCGAGTTGCGCGGCCTCGATGATGGTGCGATGCGGCACGTCCGCGCCGCGCTCAGGGTTGCGCACGATGACGTGCGAGCCGGGATAGTCTGCGGCGTGCAACCAGAGGTCGTGCGCGCGTGCGACTTTGAAGGTGAGTTGATCGTTATCCTTCGCCGCGCGCCCGACGAGGATTTCGTAGTTGTCCGACGAACGATAACGACGCGCGCCCGCCACCTGTTCGGCGGCCTTGACCTGAGCCTTCGTGCGATGCGCGCCTCCGGGTGCCGCGCTGCTGCGCCCCTGCGCGCCCGTTCCGCGCGTCCCTTTCGCGCCGCGCTTTTTTTCGTCAAATGATTCGAGCGCGGCTTCGTCGCGTGCGGCGATGATCTCTTCGAGTTGCTGCCGGCGGCGTTCGAGCGCGGCGAGTTCGGCGTCGAGTTCGGCGAGGCGCGCTTTGATCTCCTGCGCGGCGCGTTTGGCTTTCGTGTAGCGGGTGAAGCGGCGCGCGGCCTCTTCTTGAAGGCTCGCGTGCTCGTCAATCTCAAGTTCGATGACGGGAGCATCTTCCGCGAAATAATCCGTGACGCGCACGCGGGAGCCACGACGCTCGGCGTTGGCGATGTTGGCGAGCAGCAGATCGCCGATGCGCTTGTGCTCGACGGCGTCGCCGTGCGCCTGCAAATCTCGTTCGAGATTGCGCCGTAGTTTAGTCTGCTTCTCGACCAGCGCGCGAAGTCGCGCACGCCCGGCGTTGGCGCGCGCGTCGAATGCCCGCGTCGCTTCGAGGGCGCGGTAGTAAGCGTCGGCGGCTGTGGAGAGAGAAGCGTGCGCGCCCTGCGCGAAGGGCGGCGCAGGCGTTGGCCTGCCCGCGCCAATGCTACTGCTGCCACTTCGCGGCGGCGGTTGATAGATGTCCGCGATCTCTTGCCCTTCGCCGCGCGGCGTGCGTAGGGCGTCGACGATGCGCCCTGAGGCGTCGAGCAAGAGGAGATTTGCGGCGCGTCCCGTAAGTTGCGCGATGAGCGTCCAGTCGTGAGCGTCGCCGACGGCGTCGTAGGAAGCGAAGGCGAAACGCACGACGCGCTCGCCCTCGTCCTTCTTGAGACTGAGGAGACGCGCGCCGCCCAACTGTTTGCGCAAGCTCTGCACGAAATTCGACGGCGGCAAGGAATCTTTTTCGAGTTCGCGCACGGTGCGCGCGATGGCGTAGAGGCGCGGCTGCGCCGGGTCAATCGAGATGAACAGATAGCGGCCGTCGCTCAGACGAAAATCTATGGCGAGCGAGACGCGCGACAGTTGCCACACCTTGCCGAGCATGCGTCCCGCGAGCGCGGGCGCGAGTTCGGCGACTATCTGTGCGATCAATCCGTCGTTCATAAAGCTGTCCGTTGTCCGTCGTCAGTGGTCATTTGTTTTTGTGCTCGGGCGGTTGCCCGGCTCAATCTTTAGCAACTTCCTCCGGTCGGCACAAGCAACGGGCTACTGCCCACGAACAAAACAACAAAGCTCTGCGTTGTTCGTGCCAACGCAGAGCTTTGTTGTCTTGGTGCGAGGGTTAATCGGCGATGACGATGGTTCCTGAGAGATGATCGTGTGCGGCGCGGCCTTCGGCGTCGAAGAGTGCGTAGAGCAATCCGAGGCCGAGCGTGGCGAGCGAGAGCATGTAGGCGAAGGCGCGGCGGATGCACTGGCCGGTGGTTGGAGCCGCTCCGGTCTCGGCGTCAACCGTGCGCAGGGAGACGAGCGACATGCCCCAAGTGCGCCCCGCGAGCGCGGTCGCCGCCATCAGGTAGAGGAACATCAGGACGAGGACGATGCCGCCCATCGAAGCCGCGACGCGCACGTCAGACCAGTTGCCGTTCGTCAGTTCGATGATGGCCGCAAACGGCGTGGACGCGAAAGCGACGACGAGTAGATCGATGATGCCGCCCGCGATGCGCTTCGCGACGGGCGCGTGGTCGTCTATGGACGCGCTTTCAGTTGCGAGCGAGTTGTTCGAGAGCACGGCGGCGTGCATCTCTGCTTCGATTTGAGAGAGCGCGGCTTCGTCGGCCACGACGGGGATGTGGCGGCGCGCGCGCTCTCCTAGCGCGGCTGCGGTCTCTTCCACAATCTTCGTCGCCGTCGGCGCAGCAGGCGGGACGATGACGAGCGGCGCGGGGCGCGCGGCCTCAACGGGTCGTTCGATCTTCTCGACCGCCGGAGCCTGCGCCGTCTGCGCCTCCGGCTGAGAGGCTTGGCCGGCCACGAGCGTCGGTTCGGGCGCGGGTTGATAATGTTCTTCGGCGACGTGCGCGACAGCCGCCGCCGCGCCGCCTCTCGACGAGCGAGTCATCGGCGGAAGCGGGTTCGACTGTCGTGCGCGCTCGATGCGTTTGAGCGCGGCGACGACGAGCGGATTCGGTTGTGGCGCTTCGGGCGGCGGCGGGACGAGTCCGAGCGGCGGCGCGGCGACATCGGAGGTCGGATCGTCTATCGCGCCGGAAGATGCGTAGTCGCTCGGCGGCGCAGAGGCTTCCGACTCGCGTGCGGCTTCGAGGGCGCGGCGTTGTTGAATCTCGCGCACGCGCTCGCTCAATTCCTTGCGCCACTGCGGTTTCGGGGGAACGCCGGGAAACTCTATGAGCGTTGAAGTGGCGTTCGCCGTCGCTGCTTTGGCTTCCGCGCCCGCGCCGTTTGAGGCTTTAGTTTTACGTTCCTGACTGGTCGAAGTTGGCATAGATTCTTCTTCGGGAGACGGGGAAGGGGCAACGTTTGATGCGTCCTGCGTCGTCAGGCAGAGCGGGCAATTCTCCAACTCTTTGGAGTAAGAGCCGCCGCACACGACACACTGCATAGACTGAGAGCCTCCCCTGTGGAAATCTTCAAAATGAAATCTTTGGGATGACGGGCGAAGCCGGTAAACCCAAGCCCTTTGCGGAGTCGCGGCGGATGCTATCAGAGTTTACTTTAAGTCGTCAATCAGAAAATACACAAATCAATGTAGTTGGGCGACGGGGAGGCACAAGATAGGGGAAGGGTAGAGTGGGAAATAGAGGATTGAAGAGGCTGCGAAATTAGGGTTTACGCCGATTTCGCCGAAGCTGCCGACCTTTAGACTTCGACTCACAATTCTTAATCCGGCCTTCGCTCGAAGCAACCGTGGGGACGACTGAGGGTTCCCCCGCGCTACGCGGCCAAAGCAGAACTTCGACCGCCAACTCCTCGCGCTGTCCGCCGTCTTTCCAGACCACACGTTCCGGCTGAATGCCGCGCCGTTTCACCAGATACTTTTTCATGCGAACTGCGCGAGCCTGAATTTCACCGGCACAGGTGATGCGCCCGGCATAGAAAAGCAGGTACGCGATGTATTCTTGATCGTGCTGTAAAGCGA
>DASYMM010000525.1:0-15633 GCA_036009085.1 Pyrinomonadaceae bacterium
CCTCTGCAAACTTTCACTTTCACGGAGCCGAGAGCGACCGTCGAACAGCAGGGCGCAAACGTCGTCGGGTACGTCAAAGGCAAAACTTTTCCCGACCGTTATCTTGTCGTCACGGCTCACTACGATCACTTGGGCGTGCGCAACGGCGAAACTTACAACGGCGCGGACGACAACGCTTCCGGCACCGCCGCGCTGTTTGCCATCGGCAAGTATTTCTCAAAACATCGCCCGTCGCATACGATTATTTTCGTCGCGTTCGATGCGGAGGAAGGGAGCGGCGGCGGCTCGCGTAAATTTGTGAGCGAACCGCCCGTGGACATCCGCTCCATCGTCTTAAACGTCAACCTCGACATGATCAGCCGCAATGAGCGCAACGAGCTGTACGCGGTGGGAACCTATCATTACCCGTACCTCAAGCCCTATCTGGAAAAAGTCGGGGCGAAGGCGACGGTCAAACTTCTGTTCGGGCACGATTCGCCAGACCTCCCGCGCAAGGACAACTGGACAGGCCAGTCCGACCACTTCGCTTTTCACAGCGCGAAAATTCCTTTCATCTATTTCGGCGTCGAAGACCACAAAGACTATCACAAGCCGACCGACGATTTTGCAAACATCCACCCGGTCTTTTACGTCCACGCGGTCGAGACGATCCTCGAAGCGGTCAAAGCGTTTGACGCAAATTTACAGGCGATCCAACAGCAGAAGGCCGCCGCGACGCCTTGACCCGTCTTAAACCGCGCTTAAACCGGCGGGGCGAAATTTGAAAATGATTCTGCGAGATTCACAAGAGACGCGACGGCAAGCCGCCGCACTCGTCAAAGCGGGCGGCCTCATCGCCTTTCGCACCGACACGTTTTACGGACTCGGCGCAGACCCTTTCAATCGCGACGCTTTGCGACAACTGCGCGCGTTGAAAGGCAGAGACGACGGCAAACCCATCCTGCTCGTCATCAGCGATGCGCCGGAAGTCGCGCGCTTTAGCCCGCGCCGCGCGAAGTTCTTCGACGCCCTGAGCGCGCGTCATTGGCCGGGAGCTTTGACGTTGGTTGTGAGCGCGCACGCCGATTTGCCTGCTGAGTTGACGGCGGGAACGGGGACGATTGGCTTGCGTCTCCCGGACGACGAGGCGGTGCGTGCTCTGGTGCGCGCGTGCGGCGGTGCGCTCACCGCGACGAGCGCGAATCTGGCCGGAGAGCCGCCCGCCCGCACGGCTGAAGAAGTTGAACGCGCTTTCCCCGCCGGACTCGCACTCATCGTTGACGGCGGCGCGACACACACGGAAGCTCCCTCAACCGTGCTCGATGTCGCTCAAGACGAGCCGCGTTTGATACGCGAAGGCGCGGTCAGTTGGCGTGAGTTAGAGGAAACGATAGAAACTGTCCGTGGTCAGTAGTCAGTTGTCCGTTGCCTGTGGCTTTCCAAATGAGTCGCTAAGGACGGAGTTGAGCAACTAAGCACGGACTCAAACAACGGACAACTGACCACGGACACTTTTCGTCATTTGTTGACGGTCAGGTTGCGCACGAAAGTCCAATCCGCGCCGGAGGCGACCTTGATGTTGCCGACGTTCTTGCGCGCGACGACCATGTTATTGGAATACCAGAGCGGAAACATCGGCATCTCGCGGCTGATCAAGTCCTGCGCTTGCACGTAGAGCGTTCGGGCTTTGGCGCGGTCGGCGGTGTTGACGGCTTCGCCGAGCAGCTTGTCGAGTTCGGCGTTGCGATAACGCCCGCGGTTGAAGCTTCCGCCCGTCAGATAGGTGAAGAGGTCGCGCAGAAAGATCGGGTCTTGATTGCCGCCCACCCAACGCCCGGCGGTGAGTTGATACTGCCCGTTGCGCTGCGCTTCGCGGAGCGTGTTGTCTTCGAGCGTTTCGATGTTGACGGGAATGCCCACCTCTCGCAGCGAATTCTGCATCACGCCCACATACTGACGCACGACGGAATTGCTCGCGGAGATTTTGCAGCCGAGGGGTTGCTCGAATCTCATCTTGGGGCCGTCGCCGTCGGGGTCTCTAAAGCCCGCTTCGTCGAGAAGCTTTTTCGCCTGCGCCGGATCGTATGAATAAGTTTTCTGCTCCTGTGAGTAAGCCCACGATTCTTGCGGGAGGATCGAATGGGCGATGCGCGCCTGTCCTTGCAGAAGATTCTTGATGATGCTCTCGCGGTCAATGGCGTAGGCAATCGCCTGCCGGACGCGCGCGTTGTTGACGGGCGCGCTCTCGGCGTTGAAGCCTATGTATTGCACGTTCGCGCCGGGCGATTGCACGACTTGAAGATTCGGGTTTTTGGCGAGATTGACGTAGGCGTCGGGCGAGAGCGCGGTGTTGATGGCGAGGTCAATGCGCCCTGCGACGAGTTCGGCCTGTTGCGTGTTGGAGTCGAGCAGGACTTTCACGCGCAGGTGTTTGATGTTGGGCGCGCCCTCCCAGTAAGCGTCGTGTGCTTCCATGTCAACGACCTGCTGCGATTCGTCGTAGCGCACGAACTTGAACGCGCCCGTGCCGAGCGGCTTCTGCTCCTGCGTCTCGAAAGTGCCCGTGGGAATGATAGGAATAGCGACGAGGTTCGCGAACAACTCAAGCCACGGGCGTCGCAGGCGAAAGACGACCGTGCGCGGGTCGGGCGTTTCAATCGAGGAGATGAAAGGTTGTTTTGCGCCGCCCACGGTCTCGAAGAACGAAGGGGCTTTGGTCGAGTTGGAAGGAAAAAGGGTGTCGAAGGTGTATTTCACATCCGCCGAGGTGAGCGGCTTGCCATCGTGAAATTTCACGTTGTCGTGCAGCGTGAAAGTGACGGAGAGACCGTCAGGCGCGGTCTGGACGTTCTCGGCCAACTCGCCGACGTAATCGAACTGTTCGTTCTTGCGCATCAGCGTGTTGAACATCAACTGGCGAAAACGGTCGCTCGCCGCGTCGGATGCCATCAAGGGGTTGAGCGAGTTCGGCCTCGCTTCGAGCACCATCACAAACGCATCGCCGCCCGCGCGGCGGCAGGAGATGCCGGAGAGCAGCAGACAGAGCGCGACGAGCAGCAGGCCAGCGTCGAACGAAAATTTATGCCCGCGCATGGCTCTCCGCGCACGTCGCTCGCCGCCGTCCTGATTTCCGATTCGCATTAAATTTTGCCTCCATAGCTGTAGCTGAGTTTGCGATTGAGCGCGGCGACCTGTTCGGAGAGTTCGCTTAGGCGCGTCGCGTCGAAGGCGAGCGGCGGTTGGATGAGCGTCTTAAAGTGTGAGATGCGTTCGAGCGAGGAGTTGATGCGTTCTTCCGAGAGCACTCCGTCGCGCGCGGCTTGGAGCAGGGAATCAAACCCGCGCCGGATCAGATCGGGACGCGCGCAGATGAGCAGCATATCTTCGCCCGCTTCGATGGCGAGGCGGACGGTCTCCTCTATCTCATAGTGTCGGGCAATCGCGCCCATTTCAAGATCATCCGTGACGACCAGACCCGTGTAGCCGAGTTCTTCGCGCAGCAGCTTGGTGACGATCTGCGGATTGATCGAAGCGGGAATGAGCCGCCCGCCCGCCGTGTTATGCCTGAGGTCAACTTTGGGAAAACCGCCGTGGCTCACCATCACGGCGTGCACCATGTTGTCTTCGCGTTGAAAGAGTTCGATGTAGGGCGCGAGGTCTTGCGCGATCAAGTCGTCGTGCGAGAGATTGATGATCGGCATCTCTTCGTGCGAATCAACTTCGCCCGCGCCGATGCCGGGGAAATGTTTGGCGCACCCAAGACAGCCCTGACCTTGCAGCCCGCGCAGATAGACCATCGTATAGCCGAGCACCTCGCCGGGAGAGCGACCGAACGAGCGCGAGTAAAGCCCGTTTGAGAGCAGGTCGCGGTCGTCGGTCATGATCGAGAGGACGGGCGCGAAGTTCATGTTGAAGCCGAGCAGGCGCAGGGCTTCGCCGGTGAGTTTGCCGAGCGAGCGTGCGGCGGCGAGGTCGCCGTGTTGCCGGATCGTGCGCGCGGAGGGCATCGGCGTGCAAATTTTTCGGAGGCGATCAACCAGACCGCCTTCCTGATCAATGCCGAGCAAAGGTTCGACCCGCACGGTTTCGCGGACGTTATCGAGCAACGAGCGCAACTGCTCCGGCGCAACCACGTTTCGCCCGAAGATGATGACGCCGCCGGGTTGCACGTCTCTGACGAGCGAGCGCGTGTCGGCGTCGAATTCAGTCCCCGGCAGACCGATATAGAGCAGTTGCCCGATCTTTTGTTCCAGCGTGAGTGAAGTTAATTTGTCAGACATCGGCGTTCAAATGATGAAAGAGAAAATTCTCCGGTTTGGCGAAAAGGGTTGCGGGGGCAGAGAGGGAAGCCGACGGGTGCGCGAAAAATTAGAGACGGCACGGCGAGGGGACGCTTGCGAGCGGCGACCGGGCGCGTGGGACAAACTGACGTGTGGTCTGCTCAAACGATTCGCGTGCGTATGTTTATCAGGAGAGTACGGATTTCTTCGGTCGAAAGGTTTTCTACATCAACGGCGCGTAGCTCGTCAAGCAAGCTCTGGTTGACGGTGTCGAAGAGCGTGGCCTGTGCCGCCAGCGCGCGCCCGCGCGCGCGCCGCGCCGCCTGCCCTAACGCGTCGCTGCCGTTCGTCTCTACGGCGCGCGTTTCCGCTTCTTGCGCGCTTCCGGTGTTGGCGAGTGTCGCGGCGGTGGCCTGTTCGGCGAACACGTCTAGCTCGTAGCGTTCGAGGCGTTGCAGGACATCGCGCGCACGTGTGAGCACGGACGGCGGCAGACCCGCAAGCCGCGCCACTTCGATGCCGTAAGACTTCGACGCGCGCCCGCGTTCGAGCTTGTAGAGAAAGATCACTTCGCCTTCGCGCTCGGCGACGCGGATTTGATAGTTCTGCGCGCCGGGCAGGCGTTCGGCGAGTTCGGTCAGTTCATGATAGTGCGTGGCGAAGAGCGTCTTGGCCGCGTGTTCGGGCGAGTCGTGCAAATATTCCGCGACCGACCACGCGATTGAGAGTCCGTCGAAGGTGGACGTGCCGCGCCCGATCTCGTCAAGCAAGACGAGCGAGCGCGGCGTCGCGTTGTGCAGGATGGCGGCGGTCTCCGTCATCTCGACCATGAATGTCGAGCGACCGCGCGAGAGATCATCGGATGCGCCAACGCGCGTCCAGATGCGATCAAAGAGCGGGAGGCGCGCGCGTTCGGCGGGGACGAAAGAGCCGATCTGCGCGAGCAAAGCGATGAGCGCAACCTGACGCAGGATCGTTGACTTGCCGCCCATGTTGGGGCCTGTGACGATGAGCAGACGATCCGTGGAGTTGTTCATGTAGAGATTGTTCGGGATGAATGGCGTCTCGCTCGTCGCTTCGATGACGGCGTGGCGGCCTCCCACGATCTCGATCTCGTCGCCGTCGTGTAGCACGGGCTTGTTGTAGCGTTGGCGGACGGCGGTGGTGGCGAGCGCGGAGAGCACGTCGAGCATGGCGAGGGCGCGCGCCGTCGTTTGCAGACGCTTCGTTTCGGTCGCCACGCGTGTGCGAATTTCCGCGAAGATGGTCGCTTCGAGTTCGCCGATGCGGCCTTCCGCGCCGAGCACTTTCTGTTCCCACTCTTTGAGTTCGGGCGTGGTGAAGCGTTCGGCATTGGCGAGCGTCTGCCGCCGTTCGTAATCGGCGGGCACGCGCGCGGCCTGCCCTTTGGAGACTTCGATGAAGTAGCCGAAGACGTTGTTGAAACGCACGCGCAGAGAATTGATGCCGGAGCGCGTGCGCTCGCGCGCTTCGAGTGCGGCGATGGTCTGCTTGGCGTCGCGGCTGATGCTGCGTAGTTCATCGAGTTCCGCCGAGTAGCCCGCGCGAATCGCGCCGCCGTCCGCGAGGTTGAGCGGCGGGTCGTCGCTGATGGCCTGCGCGATCAACTCAAGCACGTCCGGCAATTCGTCCGCGTTCTCGCGTAGGACTTGGAGGAGCGACGATGCAGAGTCCGATAACGTCCGGCGAATGGTTGGCACCTGTTCGAGCGAGCGGCGCAGGGCGGCGAGGTCGCGCGGCGTGGCCGTGTTCATGCTGATGCGCGCGATGAGGCGTTCGAGGTCGGCCACGTCTTTCAGGAGCGACTGCATGCGATCCCGCTTCATGTGCGAGCCGTGAAAATCTTCGACCGCCGCGAGCCGCGCTTCGATCTCGCCGCGACGCACGGAGGGACGCAGGAGCCACGCGCGCAGGAGGCGCGCGCCCATGCCTGTGACGGTCGAGTCAATCACGCCGAACAGTGTGTGCGAGCGTCCCGCGTTGTTTTGCGCTTCGACGAGTTCGAGATTGCGCACGCTGACGGCGTCGAGCACGAGATGATCCTGCGACTCGAAATAGGTGATGTCGTTGACGTGCGCGGCGGCGTCGCGCTGCGTCTCGCGTGCGTAGCGCAGGCACGCGCCCGCCGCCGCCACCGCGTCAATTTTGCCGTCCAAGCCATAGCCTTCGAGCGTGCGCACGCCGAACTGTTCGAGCAGGAGCGACGCGCAGGAGAGCGGTTCCCACAACCAATCGTCGAGCGGGCTGAGAGACATGCAACTGCCGCCGCCGAAGTTTGCCGTCTCGACGGGCGCGGGGCGTGCGAAGGGGACGACGTTCGTGTCTCTGCGGGTGTCTGTCTCCGTCTCCCGGTTGTTGGCGAGCGGCAGAGGTTCCGTGTGCGCGCCGCCGCCTGTGTAAGCGTTTTGGATGAGCGGGGCGAGCGAGGCGGGGAAGAGGAGTTCGCGCGGGCTGTAGGATTCGATGTCGGCGCGGATGCGCGGCCAGGCGTCTGCGCCGCGCGCTTCGGTGGTGCGAAATTCTCCGGTCGAGAGGTCGAGAAAAGCCGCGCCGTAGGAATCGCCCGCGCCGCAAACGGCTGCCAGATAGACGCATTCGCGCGACTCCATCAACTGCGGGTCAATCGCCGTCCCCGGCGTGATGACGCGCACGACTTCGCGACGCACGAGCTTCTTCGTCTTCGAGGCGTCTTCGGTCTGCTCGCAGATGGCGACGCGATAGCCTTTGCGAATCAACTTGGAGATGTAACCGGAGACGGAATGATGCGGCACGCCGCACATCGGGACGCCCGCCGAACCGCGTTCCTTGTGCCGCGCCGTGAGCGTGATTTCGAGTTCGCGTGCGCCCGTGACGGCGTCGTCGAAGAAGAGTTCGTAGAAATCGCCGAGACGAAAGAAGAGGAGCGTGCCGGGATGCTGCCGCTTGAGATCGTGATACTGCCGCAGCATTGGAGTCAGTGTCGGTTCAGCCATGTTTCATCCAGAGAGGTATCGCTTCGGAAGCGATAATGTATGGGATCAGTTGACGGGTGGGCAAGCCGGCAGGGAATTGCGGAATGCGGATTTCGGATTGCGGGATAGAAGAGAGGCGACTACTTCGCAATCCGTTTTGCTTTCAATCCGCGATCCGCATTCCGCAATCGCCTCAGCGTAGCACGCGCAGGTCGCGCTCGCTGATGATCTTCCAGCCGCGATTGGTCTTCTGCCAGCCAATCTCCTGTAGCACTTCGCCGCTTTCGGGGCGTGCGGTTGTGCCGCGACTGTAGGATTTACGAAAGAGCATCGTGGCTGTCTGCCCGTCCCCGGCGAACGTGATCTGCGGGTCGCTCGTGCGTTTGATGGACAGCCCGGATTCTGTGAACAGCCGGGCCTTCTCGGCGCGCACCGCCGCGCGCGAAGTGTTTTGCGAGAGATAGAAGGCCGAGACGTTGGGCATGTAAAAATTTGTCACCTGCGACAGGTTGCGCGAGTTGTGCGCCGCCAGCCAGCCGTCAACCGTCGAGCGCAACGCGGCGCGCTCTTTATCCAACGCGGCGGACGGCTCGACCGTTGCGGCGGTTGGCGTCGGCGTCGAAACCGGCGTGGCAGTTGGTGACCGCGCGGGCGTCGCTTCTGCCTGCGCGCTCGGAGTCGTGACAGGCGACGGCGCGGAGTTCGTGTTGGCGACCGCGACATCATTCGACGCAGACTTACGCCATCCGTAGAGCAACGCGCCGAGCAGAGCGACGAGAGCCAGCGAGCCGAGCACGAGCGCGAGGGGAAAACGACGCGCATGTTTTTCATTAAACGAACTCGCCGCCGTCGAACTGGCGACCGTCGCCGTTTCATCTCGCGGCGCGTTGTACTCTCGCGACGAAGCGGCGGGCACAGTCAAACTGTCCGAAGCGGAAGCGGCGGCGACTTGTTGAACCGGCCATTCTCGCGAAACATTTCCCGGTGGCGATTGCGGCGCATTTTCTCCTTCGACTTCCGCTTCAAGCGATGACGGGTCGCTAAATTCGAGCGAGGCCGGATCGTCGGTGGTCGGCTCTCCGGCTCTGTCCGTCGGCTTTTCGTCAGGGTGGAGATCGGTGTGCGCCGCGACACTTTCAGATGCAGCGGTTTGAACCTCCCTGTGCGCCTGATTTGTCGCCGCAGCCGCTTGCAACTCCGAAGTCGTCGCGAATTTATCGTTTGCCGGAAGATCGAATACCGAAACCGGATTGTTGTCGGGCGGCAAAGCCTCGCCGATGTCGTGCAATCTGGACGCAAATTCGGTGGCGGTTTGCGGGCGCGCTTCCGGCTCTTTGGCGAGCGACTCGGCGATGAGCGCGGCGAGCGCGGGCGGCACGTCGGGGCGCAGTGCGTGTATGTCGGGCGGCGTCTCGCGCACGTGCTTGAGGGCAATCGCGGTGGCCGAAGGCGCGTCGAACGGCGGCCGACCGGCGAGCATCTCGAAGAGGATGACGGCCAGACTGTAGACATCCGAGCGCGCATCCGAATCATGTCCCGCGCACTGTTCGGGCGACATGTAGCGCGGCGTGCCGATGAGCGCGCCGGCCGCCGTCAGAGGGTCGCCGCTCGTCGTCGTCTGTTCAAGGATGCGCGCGATGCCGAAGTCAACGACCTTGGCTTGCAGTTCGCCTCGATGATCGCGCGTCAGGATGATGTTTGAAGGCTTCAAATCGCGATGGACGATCTCCGAATGATGCGCCGCGCCGATGCCGTCGCCCACTTGCCGCGCGATCTCGACAGCCCACTTGAGCGGCAAACTTCCTTCCGAGTTCAAATACTCACGGAGCGTTTGCCCGTCGAGCAGTTCCATGATGAGGTACGCTTCGCCGTCTGCGAGCGCGCCGTAGTCGTATGTGTTTGCGACGTTCGGATGATTGAGGCGTGCGGCGGCGCGTGCTTCGCGGCGGAAGCGTTCGAGCGCCTGCGGATCGGAGACGGAGTCGGGCAGGAGCATCTTGACGGCGACGGGGCGTTCGAGTTCGACGTGCGTGCCGGAATAGACCGCGCCCATGCCGCCGCGCCCGAGGAGACGTTCGAGGCGATATTTTTCCGCGATGAGGCGCGAGCCGGGGCGCGCATGCGACAACGCGCCGTGCTCCGCGATCTCACAGACCGCGTCCGTGTCTTCGTAGCAACGCCTGCATGTGCGGCAGATTTTCATCCGACCAAACGCTCCAAACGTTTTCGCCGACATTCAAGACTGACGCGTTGCGGCCTGTTTCAACTCGCCGCGCGTCTGCCTGAACTATCCGGCTGAACTATCCGAAGAACAGTTCTGCGACGTGGTAAATCTCGTCGCTCAGTTTTTTGACTTCGCGCAAAGCTTCGTCGAGCGGGAAACTGACGACGCGCTTGCCGTGTAGCGCGGTCATGTGCCCCCATTCGCCAGCGAGCACCATGTCGAAAGCCTTGATGCCGAAACGCGTGGCGAGGACGCGGTCGAACGCTGTGGGCGAGCCGCCGCGTTGGACGTAGCCGAGTTGCGTGAAGCGTGTCTCAATCCCGGAGACGCGTTCGATCTCGTGTGCGAGCACGATGCCGATTCCGCCGAGCCGCCCCTGCTGGTAAATCTGCTGACACACTTCTTCCGATAGAAAATTCTCCTCCGGCACGGGGCGCGCGTCTTCCGCCACGACGATGATCGAAAACGCGCTGCCTTGCGCCGCGCGATGGCGCAGGAAATCACAGACGCGCGAGAGGCGAAAAGGATGCTCTGGAACGAGCACCACGTCTGCGCCGCCCGCGATGCCTCCGTAGGCCGCGATCCATCCGGTATGGCGTCCCATCACTTCGACGACCATCACACGATGATGCGACTCCGCCGTCGAATGCAGACGGTCAATCGCGTCCGTGACGATGCTGACCGCCGTGTCGAAACCGAAAGTGAAGTCCGTCCCGCCGACATCGTTGTCGATGGTTTTGGGGATGCCGATGATCGGGTAGTTGTGCTCGCGCCACATGTCGCGCGCCGTGCGCAAAGTCCCGTCGCCGCCGACGACGATCAGCCCTTCGAGTTTGTACTTCTCCCAGTTGAGACGAATTTGTTCGAGCGATTTTGCGTCGTCAAACGGGTTGGTGCGAGACGTGCCGAGGATGGTGCCGCCGCGCGGGAGAATGCCTGAGACGGACGCGCGCGTGAGAGGGATGATGTCGTCGTCAATTAGCCCGCGCCAGCCGTTTTTGATGCCGAACACCTGCGCGTCTTCGACCAGTGCGCGACGCACGACAGCGCGGATAACAGCGTTGAGACCGGGGCAATCGCCGCCCGCCGTCAAAATACCTATGCGGACACTCATCAGTACGACCGAGTGAAACAGCTCAACCGTGAGCCACCTTATTTGCTTGAATTGAAAGCCGCGCCTATAATCGCGCGGCATACCTGCGCATGTCAAACATGAGAAGCAACAGTGAGACCGCGCCACACGGAGACGCGCCTACAAATGGTTCAATGAATGATTCGACGGACGATTCGTTGACGCCATCCACGGCAGCCGCTCCGTTCATTCTCAGCCTCGACACGGCGACCGCCGTGAGAAGCGTCGCCGTCGCGCGGGGCGAACGCGTGCTGGCGAGCTTCAGCGGGCGCGTGCAGAAAGAAAATTCAGCGCGCGTATTGCAAGATGTAGACGAGGCGTTGACTGCCGCTAGTGTGAAGTTGGGCGACATCGAACTCTTCGCGGTGGCTGCGGGGCCGGGAAGTTTCACCGGGTTGAGATCGGGAATCGCGACCATCAAAGCCTTCGCCGCGACATTAGGGCGACCCGTCGCCGCCGTCCCGACGCTGCATGCCGTGGCCGCTTCGTGCGGAACAGGCGGGCGCGTTCTGGCTTCTCTGCCAGCGGGGCGCGGAGAAGTCTTCGCGCAGTTGCTATCTGTCGAGCGCGAAGGTGTCGTGACGGAGTTGAGCGAGCCGTTTCATTTGAGTCCGGCGGCGTTGTTGGAGAAGGCCGCACAGTGGGGAGGCGATTTGATTTGGGCTGGCGCGGGCGCGCACGCACACGTCGCGGCGATACGCGAGTTTGCCGAAGGCAAGAGAATTGGCTGGCGGGATGAAGTTGTCCTTGAAGATGGATTGACCGGAGAGACGGGCGAGGGTTGGACGCTCGCGCCGCTCTACGAGTCGTATGCGGAACAGATCGCCGCGCTCGGTTTAATAAATTACCGGCAGGGAAGTACGATAGTCGCGGAAGATTTATATGCGCTCTATGTGCGTTTGTCAGATGCGGAGTTGAATGAGAGATGTCGCAGGTAGAACTTGTCAGCGAACCAATTTATAGCGATTTTCAAATTGAGCAGATGACGCCGCACGATCTACTCGAAGTTGTCGAGATTGAAGAAGCGTGTCGTCTGAGCCTGTGGGGTTGGGATTCGTATTATGCAGAGCTATCGCGCCCCGAAGCGATCATGCTGGTGGCTCGACGCGTCCGCCCCGACGAGTTAACCGGACACGCGCTGCACGGATTTCTGAGCGGGCGCGTCTCCGCACGCGAGTTGCACATCAACAACATCGGCGTCCACGAAACGGCGCGGCGGCGCGGCATCGGAAACGCCTTGATGTCTGTCGCCTTCGACGCGGCCAGACGGCAGGGCGCGCGCATGGCGATTCTCGAAGTGCGCGCCGGAAACGTGGCGGCGCAGTCTCTCTACCGTCGTTTCGGTTTTGAAGTGGTCGGCAGGCGGCGGCAGTATTACCGCGATCCGGCGGAGGACGCGCTGTTGATGAACGCCACGCTGAAACCTCCGACTTGATTCGCAAGAGGTTTTTAGCTACCATTTTCCCATTGAAATAATAGACGCGGGAAGGGCAACGACGACTTGTCTCGAACGCGCAACAGGCACACCACTTAGAGCGCATCTGCCAAAAGGAGGCTTCCCCGAAATGGAACTGACCAACACGGACAGCTTGAAAGAAGAATTAATTATGAACGATCCAGAGTTTCGCGAATTGGCGCGCGAGCACGGACGCTACGAAGCGCGCCTCAGTGAATTAACTTCTCTCGCTTATCCGAACGACGAGGAGCAGTTGGAAGAGATCACTCTGAAGAAGAAGAAGCTGGCCGTTAAAGATCAGATGCACGAGATCATGCTCCGTTACCAACACAAAGAGGAGTCCGCGCATTGATTCATAGAGCATCAATGGCGCGCAGGTTCAAAGTCAGATTCATAAGATAAAGGAAGGGGACGCCGCAGTAGAAAGACGCGCGCCCCCTTTTCTTATTTCCCCTGCTACCTTCAAGCAGAACAGGACACAAAACGTGTTACGAGACGGCATCCCCTTCGTTTTAATTCCACTCGCGGCGGCACTGCTCGCGGCTCTCACGGGATATTGGTACGTCGCCGTGCCGCTCCTGCTGCTCGCGCTCTTCATGGCCTATTTCTTCCGCGACCCGGAACGCGCGTCGCTCTCCGACGAAGATGTCATCGTCGCTCCTGCCGACGGGCGTGTCACGCGAGTCGCGCAGGTTATCCCGGACGACCCGGCGTCGCCGCAAGTAGTCAGTATTTTCCTGTCGGTCTTTGATGTCCACGTCAATCGCGCGCCCATCGCAGGCGAGATTACGGACGTGGCTTACACGAAGGGACGCTTTATGATCGCCACGCGCGAAGAAGCGAGCGTCGTCAACGAGCAGAACGCACTGACGATCAAGGGCGAGCGGATGACCGTCGTTTGTAAACAGATCGCAGGCGTGCTCGCGCGTCGTATCGTGTGCTGGAAGCGGAAAGGGGAGCGGGTGGGTTTAGGAGAGCGTTTCGGGTTGATCAAATTTAGCTCGCGTACAGACCTTGTGCTTCCTGCGGAAGTTGATGTCTCGGTGCGTGTGGGCGACCGTGTGCGCGGCGGAGTCAGTATCATCGGGAGGTTGCGCAGATGAACGGAGACCAGCCGAACACCACGGATGCCGCGACCCCTCCTGTGCCGGAACGTCGCGGCATCCGTAAGGGATTGTTTCTGATCCCTTCTGCCTTCACCGCGGCAAATATCGGCATGGGTTACTTCGCCGTGATGGGAGCTTTGCGCGGCTTTCAATTGATAGAAGGAGGGACGGAAGCCGAGCTATTGCAAGCCACTGCTCATTTTGATAATGCCGCGCGCGCTATCGGCTGGGCTGTCGTCTTTGATGCTCTGGACGGGCGCATCGCGCGGCTCACAAAAACGACTACCGAAATCGGAGTGCAGTTAGACTCAATCGCCGATGTTGTGACCTTCGGCATCGCACCCGCCGTGCTCGCTTACGCATGGGGCTACGGTTCGGCCTTCGCACAGGGCAGCAGCGCACACAAGTTGGGCTGGTTTCTCTCCTTCATGTTTCTCATCTGCGGAGCCTTCAGGCTGGCGCGCTTCAACGTGCAAGCGACGCGCCCGCGAGTTCTGGCCGAAGGTCTTATTAAAGTTGATAAGAAAAACTTCGTCGGCCTGCCGATCCCCATGGCCGGAGGTTTTATTGCGGCTCTCGTGCATTTCTCTCCCGCGCCGCTCTCATTTCATGGAGTTGAGATGAGCACGATCTATAGCGGATTGTTGATGGGAGCGGTTGCGTTGCTGTCCGTGTTGATGGTGAGCACGGTGCGCTATACGAGTTTTAAAACGGTTGGTATTGGCAGGCGCAGCACGCGTCTGGCTGTCCTCGCGATTGCCGCCGCAGGGATGTTGGTCTGGCTCTATTCCCGTTACGTTCTTGTCTCACTCGTCGGCGGCTACATTGTCTATGGCTTGCTGACACGCCTGGCCGGACTGTTCCGTCACCGCAGCGGCACGCATCAGTGAACGCCTCTGGCGCACAAATTTTGTTGACTCAAATAAAAGGTTAAGTCGCTCAGGCAAGATTCCGGCGGTTGGTGATTAAGGATTGCCGTTTGGTGCAGACGGCGCAAAAGCTATCAGTCCATGCCGCGTCGGAATTATTAAAAGACCTCCCACCACCAGCGGTGTGGCAGACGTATTTCCTTCTTCGCCGACAGGCAGAGTGTTCAATTGCTTCCCATCCCGCAAAGAGAGGACGATGCACGCATCACCTCCTAGAGGGGAGAACAGCGCGCTTTGATTGTCCGTCAAGGGTAGGGCGGCGATCCGTCCGGCTAATTGCCTCTTCCATAATAGTTCACCCCGACGAGGGGAGAGCAGATAGACGAAATTATCGAGCGAGGTCACGATAATTCCATTATCCGTTAAAACCACCGCCTGCACCGCCGCTCCCGCTCGCCGCCGCCACAGAAGGCGACCATTGATTTCACTAAAGGCATAGACGTAGCCATCAGCCGAGCCGAAAAAAATGGTACCGTTCATAACAGCAACAGCACCACGCAGTGCGCCTCGCGTCCGATAACGCCAGAGGGTGGTGCCTGAGGACTCATCAAGAGCTAGCAGCGTGCCGTCTTCGCTGCCGATATATAGGCGTCCGTTGTGGAGTGTGGGTTGGGAGGCGAAGCCGCTCGTGTGTTGAACCGTCCACAGAATTTCGCCGGTCGCTTTATTGAAAGCATAGATGCGACCGTCCGCCGAGCCGCCAAATAGTCTCGTGGGGGAGGATGTGAGTCCACCTTGAATGGGGAAGTGAAGCGTCCGCATCCAGAGGGTGATGCCCGTGCTGCGGCTCAACACTCGAATCGCTCCGGTGGAACGCACGACCTGTCTCGAATTAGCTGCCTCGCCGGCTCTGGACGCAATATAGACGCCGCGCTCATCAGCAATCGGGGATGCAGAGAACTCTCCCCCGATCTCTGCACGCCAGACGAGTTGGCCGTCCGTTGCCTTTAAGGAAACGATTTCACCGGAGGTAAGTGGTAAATAAATATAACTATTGCTGGAAGCAGGGGAGAGGCTGATGGTATTGGGGGAATCGAACTGCCACCGAGCCGTGAGGGGGGATGAAAAAATAAGATTCTTTTCAATCGTCGGAACAGAGAACGACGCGCCGTAAATTTTTACAGGGAATAGGAAAATCAATAGGAGGGCTAAAGATAAGATACCCCACGTGTTCTGATATTTATTCCTACGGTTTTGCTCGCTCATTTGGTCTTAAATGCTAAAATCTGCCAGGCGCGTTGATTTTATTGGCGGAATACGGTTTATTTTAACACCCGGATATTCTGTAAACCTATAAACGTAATCGCTATTGCCAGCCTGCCGGAGGATGACCGTAAGTGGAAACTACTCAACATGATCTAATACTTATACTTGATTTTGGTTCGCAATACACTCAACTCATCGCACGTCGGATACGCGAAGCGGGAGTTTATTGTGAAATCCAGCCTTTCAATACCCCTCTAGAGAAAATACGCTCGCTCCACCCGCAGGGGATCATCCTCTCCGGCGGGCCTTCATCTGTCTATGATGCGCATGCGCCAAAATTAGCCGAGGG
>DASYMM010000526.1:0-3146 GCA_036009085.1 Pyrinomonadaceae bacterium
CGGCACGCAGTTCCGCAAGCGTCGCTTCAAGATCGAGGGGCGCGTAAATCTCTTCGTAGACGCGGAGAACTGGCGCGTGCTGTCGAAGGAGGCGGGCGCGACGTGGGAGGGCAAAGAGGTTGCCAACCTCTAGGATGGCCGACGTGTTGGTGCTCGGCGGCGGGCCGGGCGGCGCGGCGACGGCCATCGCGTGCGCGCTAAGCGGCGTGCGTCGCGTCGTGCTCGTCGAGCGCGAAGCGTTTCCGCGAGAGCACGTCGGCGAGACGCTGCATCCCGGCGTCGAGCCTCTGCTCGAACAACTCGGCGTGGCGGACACGGTTCGCCGCGCCGGGTTTTTGCGTCACGAGGGCAACTGGATCGAGTGGGCGGGCGAGCGTCGCTTTGAAGCCTTCGGCGCCGACGACGCGACGGGCGCGTGGACGGGGCTGCAAGCGTGGCGCGCAGACTTCGACGCCATCCTGCTCGAACGCGCACGCGCGCTCGGCGTCCACATACTCCAACCCTGTCAGGCCGTGCGCCCCTTGCACGACCAGACCGGGAGAATCGCGGGCGTGGAAACTTCCGCGCATCCCGTCACGGCCTCTTTCGTCGTGGATGCGGCGGGCGACCGCCACTGGCTCGCGCGGCAACTCGGCTTAGAGATCAAAAAATATTCACAGCGTTTGACGGCGCGCTACGGCTACGCGGAAGGCGCGTGCGCGGCGCGCGACGATGCGCCTTTGATCGTCTCGGACGCGCGCGGCTGGACGTGGACGGCGCGCGTGCGCCCGAACCTCTATCAATGGACGCGCCTCTCGCCCGGCGGCGACGTGAGCGACGATGCCGGCGTTGACATTGACGGTAATAGTGGCGTCGATAGTGGCGTCGATAGTGGCGTCGAGGCGGGGCAACCCGGACGCGAGTGGTTGCCCGCCGAGTTTCGCACGCTTCGTCGGCGCGGGGCGGCGCGCGGCGCGGACGTGACCTGGCGCAGGGTCGAGCGTCCGGCGGGCGCGGGCTATTTTCTCGTCGGCGACGCCGCCGCCGTGCTCGACCCGGCCTCTTCGCACGGCGTCCTGAAAGCCATCATGTCGGGCATCATGTCGGCTCATTACATCGCGCACAGCTTCGGTCGCCGCATAACGGAGCGTGAAGCCGCAGAACGATACTGCGACTGGCTCAAGAGTTGGTTTGAACACGATGTCGCGCGCCTGCGCGAACTCTACTCGATCTTCGACACGCCTGCCCCGTCCGTTGCGCCTTGAGACGGCGCGATGGGCGCGCTGAAACTTTCTCGCCCCGTTGGAGTATAATCACTTTCCCTTGAAGGGTAATTCCACTCGCCTGTTCGCAGGTTTACATTTTCAGTCAACAACTTTAGGAGCCTATTTTATGTTTCGACGCAATTTCGCAGTCGCCTTGCTGCTGGCCTGTTCAGTTTTGGCGAACAGCTTCCCCGTCATGGCGCAGCAACCGGCTGCCACACCTGCCGCCGCTTCGTCCCAAACTCCCGCGCCCGATCCGAACGACCCCATCGCGCGCATCAAGGACGAGGGCATGAACCGTTCGCAGGTGATGCAAACTTTGAGCTATCTCTCGGACGTGATCGGGCCGCGCCTGACGAACTCGCCCGGCATGAAGCGCGCCAACGAATGGACGCGCGACCAGATGACGAAGTGGGGCATGCAGAACGCGCACCTCGAACCGTGGGGGCCGTTCGGTCGCGGCTGGACTTTGAAGCGTTTCTCGGCGGAAGTCGTCGAGCCTCTGAACGTCCCGCTCATCGCTTACCCGAAGGCTTGGTCGCCGGGAACGAACGGCACCTTAAACGCCGAAGTCGTCTATATGGACGCGACGGACGAAGCGGGCTTGGCGAAGTATCGCGGCAAACTCAAGGGCGCGATTGTGCTCACCTCTCCCGTCCGCGAAATCAAAGCGCACTTCGAGTCGCTCGGCACGCGTCTGACGGAGAAAGATTTGCTCGCGCTCGCGGACGCGCCCGATCCTGCGGCAGCCGCCAGACAGCAGAGACCGCAGATCACGCCCGAACAGATCGCGCAGTTTGTCTTCGGCTTGAAGAAGGCAAACTTCCTGATGGAAGAGGGCGCGGCCTTGCTCGTCGATCCGGGTCGCGGCGATGGCGGCACGCTCTTCGTGCAGTCGGCCAGCGTGCCGCAGCCCGTCCCCGCCCTGACCGATCTAAACTCCATCCAGTCGTTCTTCCGTCGCGGCGTTTCGCCTTACGACAAGAGCGCGCCGAAACTCGTGCCGCAGATCGTCCTCGCGGGCGAACACTACAATCGCATCATGCGCATGATTCAGGCGGGCGAAAAAGTTCGCATGAACGTCAACCTCGACGTGCAGTTTCAGGATCAGGATTTGATGGGCTACAACACCATCGCCGAAATTCCGGGCAGCGACTTGAAAGACGAAGTGGTGATGCTCGGCGGCCACATGGATTCTTGGCACGGCGGCACGGGCGCGACGGATAACGCCGCCGGGTGCGCCGTCGCGATGGAGGCCGCGCGCATCTTGCAGACGCTCGGACTCAAACCGCGCCGCACCATTCGCGTCGCGCTGTGGAGCGGCGAAGAGCAGGGCTTGCTCGGCTCGCGCGCTTACGTCAAAGAACACTTCGGCGAGATCGTCACGCCGACGCCGCAACCCACGCCTCCCGGCGCGGGCGAAGGCCAGCCGACCGCGCGCCCCACGCCGCCGCAAGGTAAGCTCGTGACGAAACCGGATTACGACAAGTTTGCGGGCTACTTCAATCTCGACAACGGGACGGGCAAAGTTCGCGGCGTCTATCTGCAAGGCAACGAGAGTATCCGCCCGCTCTTCCGCACGTGGCTCATGCCCTTCCGCGACCTCGGCGCGCAGACGCTCTCCGTCTCCAACACGGGCGGCACAGACCACCTCTCGTTCGACGCCATCGGACTCCCCGGCTTCCAGTTCATACAAGACGAAGTCGAGTACGACACGCGCACGCACCACTCGAATCAGGATGTCTTCGACCGCATTCAGGCCGACGACATGAAACAGGCCGCCACCATCATGGCCGCCTTCGTCTATCAAGCCGCCATGCGCGACGAGAAACTCCGGCGCAAGCCCGCCCCGCCGCGATAGGAAATAAGGGGAAAGGGCAAAAGGGGTAAAGGTTATAAGGG
>DASYMM010000527.1:0-9671 GCA_036009085.1 Pyrinomonadaceae bacterium
TTTTGTTTTGCTATGTCGAGTTTCAGACAGACCGCCGCTCGACCCATGCGCTATTCTGCCGCCGCTCGGGAGATGGCTTTCAGATTGTGCGTTTTCTTTAAACGCCATCCTATACTCACCTGAAAGCTGAAACACTAAAAATTCAATTGTGGCGTTTTATTGGCTCCTGATCGGCCAATAAGGGCCTTCAACTTTTTAGATCGAGAACGGGGTAGTTTTATGCAGAATCCTCTTACTGCACCTCAACCCAAACGGCAAGACATGTGCGTCGCTTCGCCCATGCGTGTCGGGTCAAAGTGTCAGGGAGTCTGCTTTTGCGGCATCTCTTGCGCGGGATGCTCTCAACAAAAAGCTCTGGTGTTACCGTCAAGTAACACCAGAGCTTTTTAACTTTGCCGCCTCCGCCGCATCTCTGCGCAGAAGAAGCATAGCTCTGAACGGCTCCTATCTTACTGCAAAACATGCGACGGCTCAACCGGAAGCGACGAGGCCGATCCTCACCTGATTTCGCCTCAGCTTCCATCGCACATGCCACACTGAACCATCTCGGTGGGTATTAAACGGACGGTCGGAGACACTTGCGCTCCTGACACGGCGAGCGACCAGCCGGTAGCCATCCGGTGAAGTCGTCATCTGTTCCGTCTAACATGTTTCTACTTAACAGTTTGAAGGAGAATTCTCACATGAAAAACTCACTGCGGCGTTTGACAAATCTCGTCCTCGCCGCCGCCATCTTTGCTTTAACCCTCCCGGTTGCTCCTGTCTCCGTGGCCGCTCAAGACAAGGGCAAAGACAAATCAGACAAGAAACTGGAATCGTTCAAGGGCGACTCCGCCAAGCAGCACATCAGAGCGTTGCGCGCCCGCAACAAAAGTTTGAACCGCGCGATGAAGGATATGGAGAAACTCGGCAAGCAGGTGGATTGGGAGCAGAGCGCCGTCATCTTCACGATTGACCCTGCCATCTCGCAAAAAGATCGCGACGCGCGGGCGAAAATCCAAAACGTCTCCTTCGGCGCGCAGGATTCCTACATGAGCAACGCCGACGGCGAGATGGCCTTCATCACCTCCGCCGGCAGCGGCTCTTACTGGGACGGAACCGTCTACGTCACCGAGTATGCGACGGGCACGACCGACGTGTACAACTCCGTCGTTGACAGCGGCGGCACTATTGATTTCACCGAATCGGCCTACGAAATAGACGAAGTCTATTATCCGCCGGGCGGCGGCGAGCCGATTCGTGAAGGTGGTGGTGATGGCGGGTGCGGTGGCACCGGCATAGACCCCCGCAGGCTATGTTACGACCAGCCGTTAATGACGGACAATAAAGGGAGCGGCAACGAAGCGGTGTTCCAGAAGGCTTCTTACAACCGCGTCTTCGCCTACGGCTTCTTTAGCTGGCTGTCGAAGTTTTTCAAATGCCTCGGCAGAGCCACTTCCTACTTCGCAGAGCGTTGCGTCGCCCCGTCGCCCAATTTCCGCAACAACCTGATCTGTGCCGTCACGGCGGCATTCCAGGCCGCCGGTTGCTGCGCGGCGAATGCGAAACGTTCGCGCGGTCCGCTCAACACGAACAACACGGGTCCCGGCGGCGGCTACTGCTACCGGTGAGAAAAGTCGTCTCCTGACCTCTGCCCGAGTTGATCATCACCAACCCGGGCAGAGGTCGGATTCATTTGCAACGGGGCGCTGCGAAAGCTTCAGTAAGTTCGAGGCCGGGCGGTGCCCCGTTTCGAGTGCGAAGAGAATTATAAGCAGCTAATAATCTTCGGGAATCAATACCGAATATGAAGAAAAAACTCCGACATCTCCGCCGCTCGGTTCTCTTATGTGTGATATGCGCGCTCTGTTTCATCGCCTGCCCGGCACAGGATGTCGTCACTAAAGTTGACGATTTTCTGAAGAGCACGGTTGAAAAGAGTCATTTCAGCGGTGCGATTCTAATTGCCCGGGAAGGGCGTGTGCTCGTGCGCGAAGGCTACGGCATGGCTAACGTGGAGCATGACGTGCCCGCTATGCCGGAGACAAAATTTCGTATTGGTTCGCTCACTAAACAGTTCACGGCAGCGGCCATTTTAATGTTGCAGGAGCGCGGCAAATTGCAGACGCAAGACGCGATCTGTAAACATCTGCCGGAGTGTTTGGCGGCGTGGCAACAGATCACCATTCACCAACTGCTCACACACACTTCGGGGATTCCCAACGTGGATCACACCGTCGAGGCGAGGGCGCCCATGTCGCTGGCGTACACCCTGCAAACCTTCAAGGAGCAGCCCCTGGAGTTTACGCCGGGGGCGCGTTTTCAATACTCGAATACGAACTATCTACTGCTGGGTTATATCATCGAAAGCATCTCCGGCAGACCTTATGACAGGTTTCTTGACGAGAACATTTTTCGCCCTCTGAAGATGTCGAACACGGGCTATGACAATCAAGAGCACATACTGAAGCAACGTGCTGCCGGCTATTCTTTGCGCTCCGACCAACTCGTTAACGCCTCCTACGTGGATATGTCCGTCCCGTTCGCGGCGGGCGGTCTCTATTCGACCGTAGATGACCTGTATCGCTGGGAGCAGTCGCTCGCTACAGAAACTCTTCTTTCAAAGAAATCTATCGCTGCGATGTTCACGCCGTACAAGGGCGGGTATGGCTATGGCTGGTACGTCGGTGAGCAATACGGGCGCAAGTCTCTGAGTCATGGCGGATGGATCAGTGGTTTCGCCGCCTCGGTCGCGCGATACCCGGACGATAATCTCACGATCATCGTGTTGAGTAATCTCGACAACGTGCCGGTGAACACCATCGCGCGACACCTCGCCGGGATCATCTTCGGCGTCAAGGATGCGAGGCTCAAGGAGCGTAAAGTGGCGAGCGTTGACCCCCGGATTTTCGACGGCTACGTGGGGCAGTACGAGCTAACGCCCACCTTTCTCATCACGATTACGAAAGAAGGAGACAGGTTGATGGGGCAGGCCACCGGCTTCCCTAAAATAGAGCTGTTACCCGCGTCGGACATCGAATTTTTTGTCAAGGAATTCGATGCTCAAATCTTGTTTGTCGAAGACGGAAAAGGCACGGTGACGCATTCCACGCTCACGCTCAACGGACGGGAAGCACGAGCTAAAAAGATTCAGTGAAACTGAAACTATCCCTGCGATCTGAGCGGTAGCCGGTGGGAGCATATTAAAGAGTATCAATGCCTAAGGAGAGGCACTGGAAGAACCGTTTTGCCTCAAGTAAATCTTTGCAACACAGCCCTTCTCTTTTCTCAAAGTCACAACAATAGCAGCGCAGATTGCTCAAGCATCAACTACCAGGCGATGCCGTAGTCTTCGCCGTGATTGCTTGAGCCGCCCCACATCGTCGCGTGCCGCTGGTCGAAGAGGATGGCGTTGATGGGGCCGGAGGTGCGTTCCTCGAAGGTCAACTCGTAGCCCATCCGCCTCAGTTCCGCGCGCACCCAGGGCGGCACGGACTCGGCCAGCAGGATGCGCCCCGGTCTCGTCTCGTGCGCGCCGAAGGAATTTCGCATCTGGAAGCTGTTGACGTTCGGAGCCTCCGTCGCCTCCTGCACGTTCATGCCGAACTCGACGACGTTGAGGAAGAACTGCAAGAGGTTCTGATCCTGACTGTCGCCGCCCTGCACCGCGAACGACAGGTATGGCTTGCCGTCCTTGAGGGCGAGCGTCGGCGTGAGCGTGACGCGCGGCAACTTGCCCGGCTCTATGACGTTGAACGGACTTTCCGACGCATCGGTCACAAAACTCTGCGCGCGCTGGCTCAATCCCACGCCCGTCCTGCCCGCGATGACTGCGGGCACCCATCCGCCGCTCGGCGTGACGGAGACGACCCATCCTTCTGCGTCCGCCGCCTGCACGGAAGTCGTGCCCGAGTAGAACGAGCGCATGAACGCTTCCTCACGCTCCCGCTCCAGCGCGGCTCTTTCACTGTTGGGACTGACGGGACTGGCGGGACGAACGGTGCCCTGCGTCGCGGGCGGCGTCGTGCCGGGGGTCGCTTGCGGGCGCGCGTTCCACTTCTCCAACACGGCGCGATAAGGGTTGGTCGCTCCCTGAAAGGGATAAGGATCGCCGGGGCTGACGTTCGGGTCGTTGCGCTCCCACTTGATCTGCGCGGCGCGCTGTTTCGCATACTCCTTCGAGAGCAGGCCGCGAATCGGCTCCTCGGGCGGGAAGTAAGGATCGCCGTAGTAGAAGTCGCGGTCGGCGAAGGCCATGCTCATCGCTTGATAGACGGCATGGATGTAGCGCGCGCTGTTGTAGCCCATCGGTTTGAGTTCGACTTGCTCCAGGATGTTGAGTGCTTGAAGCATCGCCGGTCCCTGCGTCCAGTGTGTGAGCTTGTAGACTTCGACGCCCTTGTAAGTGGTCTTGACCGGCTCTTCGATGCGCACTTTCCAGTCGGCCAAATCGCGCTCGGTGAAGAGGCCGCCCTCCTCTCGCGCGCCGCGCACGATCTCGCGCGCGATGTCTCCTTTGTAGAAGCGTTCGTAGGCGGCCATGATCGCCTCGCGCCTCCCCTTCCCGGCTGCGAGCGCGTTTGCCTCGGCCTCGACGAGTTTGCGGAGCGTGGCCGCGAGGTCGGGCTGCTTGAAAATCTCGCCCGCCTCCGGCGCTTCGCGCCGCTCGCCGGGGTGCGTGAGCATCACCTCGCGCGCGTAACGCCACTCTTTCAGACGCTTCTTCTCGCGCTCGATGGCGTTGGCGAGTTGCGCTTCGATGGCGTAGCCGTCGGCCATTTGAATCGAAGGCTCAAGCACCTCCTTGAGCGAGAGCTTGCCGTACTCTGCGAGCATGACGAGGATGCCGCCCGGCGTGCCCGGCGTGACGGCGGCGAGCGCGCCATACTCGGGCGGATATTTCATCTTCTTCGACTTGTAGAACGCGGCAGTCGCGCCCGTAGGGGCGACGCCGAGCGCGTTGATGCCGACAACCTTTCCGGTCTTCGGGTTATAGATGAGCGCCTGCGTCTCGCCGCCCCAGGAGAGCGTGTCCCACATGGTCGAGGTTGCAGCGATCATGGCGCAGGCGGCGTCCACGGCGTTTCCACCACGCTGGAATGTGAGCGCGCCCGCGGTCGCCGCCAGCGGCTTGCCCGTGATCGCCATCCAGTGCTTGCCGTGGAGGACGGGCTTTTGCGTGCGCTGTGCGGTGTGATTGGCAGGTGTGATAAGAAGACTTGCCAGCAGGATAGACAGGCCGCCGAGCCGAGCCGCCTTGATAAACGATCTCACCTTTCCCTCCTGTTGAATGATCAAGACTCAGAGATGCGGACGACGAAGGCTGTAGGTTACAGCATCCGGCCTGCCGGGATCGCCAAGACCCCGGCAGGCCGGATGCGTAGGAGTTTAGAAGCCCAGACGGAAGCCCAGTTGCAGCGTGCGCATGGGTTTCGCTCCGAGTGGGATCAGGAAGTTGACGCTCGATCTGTCGCCCGTGATGGCGAGTTCGTCGTAGTTAGTCCGGTTCGTGAGGTTGAAAGCCTCGAAGGTGAAACCGGCGTTGACGCGTTCCGTGAAGTTGAACTTGTAGGCGAGCCGCAAGTCCACGCTGAAGAAGCCCGGCAGGCGCGCGCCGTTGCGCCCGCCCTGATTCTCGACGTCGAAATTCAGCGTCTCCCCGTTCGGGAACGTTCGCGTCGCGTTGAAAGTGCCGGACGGGAGCGGGTCGAAGAGGATGCCGTTGCGGTCTGGATCGACGCGCGGGTCTTGCAGCGTGAAGGGCGTGCCTGAGAGGGCGCGGATGATGGTGCTGACGATGAAGCCGCGCGTTTTGGGGACGCGCCACACCCCGCTAAAGACGAAGTTGTGGCGGCGGTCGAAGTTCGTCGGCCCCTCGTTGAGGTCGAGATTGAGATTGTCCTGCGTCTGGAAGTTGGCCGTCGGCGTGCCGTCGCCGCTCGTGTTGCCGCGCCCGCGCGAGAGCGTGTAAGAGGTCTTGAACTGGAAGCCGCGCGAGAAACGCTTATCGAGTGAGAGTTGCAGCGCGTCGTATTTCGTCTCGCCCTCGTTGACGCGGGTTGTCACGGTTGAGACGCCGAGCGTGGAGAAGTTCTGTCCGGCGAAGAGCGAGGTGTCTACCGGGACTTCGCTGTTTTCGACGACCGCGCCGAGCGTCGAGAAGCGACGGCTGATCGCGCCCGTCGAGAGCGTCGAGGCGCGCAAGCCGGGGTTGAGGTTGATGGTCATCAACTGATCGACGCCGGACTGGTGTATGTAGTCAGCCGTGACGGCGAGGTTCGAGACGAGTTGATGCTGGAAGCCGAAGCTCACCGAACGGACGTAGGGCATGCGCCGCGTGGAGTTGTCCACCACCGGCGTGGGGTTGCCGAGGAGCGTTCCCGAACCGACGAGCGAAGCGATCAGTTCGCGGTTGACGGTGGGGCCGTTTGCGAGCGTCGGGTCGGTCGGGAGTCGCCCGGCGCGTGGGCCGGGGTCGGCTGCGTTCAGCGGGAAGTTGCGGACGAAGGAACTCGAAAACGGCCCGGCGGTGCGGAAGGCCGTGATCAACTCGAACGGCGTGTTCTGGTAGAAGTGGCCGTAGCCCCCACGAATGACGGTCTTGCCTTCACCCTTGGGGTCGTAGGCGAAGCCGAGGCGCGGCGAGAGGTTGTTCTGGTCGTCGGAGATCGTTTCGTCGTCGTAGCGCAGGCCGAGGTTCAAGGTCAGCTTCGGCGTTACCTTCCAGTTGTCTTGCGCGAAGAGGCTGGTGTTGTGGTTGATGAGCGTGAACTCCTGCGCGCCGCCGACGCGAATCTGCAAACGCTCCGGGTAGGTGCGCGGGTCGGCGGAGTTGAACGGCAGGTCGGTCGGGAAGAGGAAGACGCCGTTTAAGGAGTCTTCGGTCAGGTTCGCGGCTGTGACGTAATTGTAGTCGAGGCCGAACTTGAACGAGTGATCGCGGTGCGCCCACGAAACCACGTCGGCCAGCCGGTAAGAGTCGTTGACGCGCGCCTGCGCGACGTTGCTCTGCTGCGTGACGAACGAGTTGAAGACGAGCGTGGGCGGCAACTCCGCCATTGACTTGCCGGAGTTGAAGCCGGGGTTGGCGAAGGCCACGTCCTCGCGCGTGAACGAGAGGCGCAGGTCGTTCAGGAGCGTCGGCGTCAAAGTGTAAGTCCAACTCCCGACGATTGTTTGATCAATGTCGGCCTCCTCGCGCGAGGCTTCGAGCGAGACGGGGCGGGCGAAGGCCGTGATGATCTGGTTGAGTTGCGGCGACTTCTCGCGCAGCCAGCGCACCGCCACTTGATGGTTCATTTCGGGTTGCATGTCGAAGCGCAGGATCGTGTTGTCGGCGCGCGTCTGCTCGGTCGTCGTGGCGTTGAGAGAGGGCGCGGCGGGGATGTCCACGACGATGCCTTCGTCAATGTTCGTCCGCTCGTAGGAGAAGAAGAAGTGCGCGAGGTTTCGCTTGATGGGGCCGCCGATGGTGCCGCCGAACTGCTTGTAACTGGCCTCCGGGTCTTCGAGTTGGTTGAGTTGGGCGAAGCGGCTGACGGCGTTCAGGGAGTTGTCCTGAAAGAAGCCGAAGACCGAGCCGTGGAAATCGTTCGTGCCCGACTTGGTGATGGCGTTGATGATGCCGCCGGAGGTGCGCCCGTACTCGGCGTCAAACTGGTTGGTGAGCACCTGAAACTCCTGCACCGCCTCCAGAGCCGTGCGCGCCTGCGAACCCGCGCGCTGGCCGATCACGTCGTCGTTGTTGTTCGACCCGTCGAGCAGGTAGTTGTTGAAGCGCGGGTCTTGGCCGTTGACCGAGACGGAATCGGAGCCGAAAGACTCCGTGCTGATGTTCGGCACGACGCCTGGCAGCAGGCCGACGAAGCCGATGAAGTTGCGGTTGATCGAGGGCAGTTCGGTTAACTCCTCCTGCCCGATGTGGCCGCCGATCTCCTTCGAGGTGGTTTGCACGATGGGGTTGTCCGAGGTCACGGTGACGGTCTCGGCGGCTCCGCCGATTTCCAGATTCACCTTGAACTCCTGCTCCTCGCCGACGTTGAGTTTCACCCCTTCCTTGACCACACGCTTGAAGTTTGCCGCCTCGACCGTGATGCGATAGAGGCCGGGCGTGAGCGAGGTGAAGGCGTACTCGCCGTCCTCGCCGGTTGTCGAGGTGCGCCGGTTGAGGCCGGTCTCCTGATTGGCGATGGAGACCTGCGCGCCGGGCACAGCCGCCCCGTTGGGGTCGAGCACTGTGCCCCTTAAAGCCGCCGTCCCCTCCTGCGCGGACGCCGCGGGAGCGAGAGCGAGCAGCAAAAACGTCATTGCCATCAAGCTCAAAGTCTTGATGCCTGTCCCTCTTAAAATCATGAGCGACTCCTTTCCTGGAATGAGAATGCGGGCTGGACAAGTCCCTCCGGTGAGCGACTTGCCCGGGCGAGAAACAGCGCAAAAGTTTCGGGGCGACGGCGGGGAGCGAGACCTCGCGCTTCAGCCCCAAAGGTGAAGAGACGCATGACCCCGGGAGCAAGGTCAAACGGGTTTATCTAAGCGTCCGGGGCGACTTCCTCCGGCAAAACTAACACCAAGCCCCGTGCTGTCTAACGACTGTGCATGTAAAGAAAGATGGTGGAGGCCGAATCATATACCCGCTTGCCGTTTTTAGTCAAAATTTAATCATCTCTATGAAACCGGGTAGTGTGGCGAAAATTATTTCCGAGATCGAAACGTCACCGGCGACCTTCCCCGAGCGTTGATCTGAAACGGCGAGGCGACGGATTTTTGACGGGTTGTGTTTTAAAGACAGCCGCTCGGTTATAATCCCTCCTTACACTATCGTCTTGCACATTACAGACAGGCAGTAGTTCGGCAGACCGGAGGAAAATCTATGTTGACGAGCGGCGAGCGAAGGAAGCGTCGGGGCTTCGAGACCGACTTTCGGAATTATTCAGGGGGCGGACACTCTGTAAGAACTGTTGCCTTAGTGCTCCTTGCGTCCGCTATGTTTCTGGCCTGCGCGACGCCACCGGCACAGAACCGGAACGCAGCGGCGACGACTACGCCGCCGCAACAGGCAATGACGACGCCAAGCGCGACGGCCACGCAGGCAGTGTCGGACGAGGGCGATGTTCGTATCACCCCGATCACGCACGCGAGCTTACAGTTGGAGTACGGCGGCAAGGTGATTCACGTCGACCCGACGACACCAGGTGACTACTCAGCGACCAAACAGGCCGATCTCGTTCTCATCACAGACATCCATCAGGATCACCTCGACCCGGCAGCCATCGCCCGCGTCCGTAAGGCGGGCACTCCGGTGGTCGCACCGGCCGCTGCCGCTGAAAAGATTGAGAACCCGACTGTCATCGCCAACGGCGAGAGCAAGACAGTGGCGGGCGTCGCTATAGAGGCCGTACCGATGTATAACCTCCAGCGCGGCCCCTCGGCCGGGCAACTCTTCCACACGAAGGGGCGCGGTAATGGCTACGTCCTCACCTTCGGCGCAAAGCGCGTCTACATCGCGGGTGATACGGAATGCACGCCCGAGATGCGCGCGCTCAAGAATATCGACATCGCCTTCATTCCGATGAACCTGCCTTACACGATGCCGCCGTCGGAGGCCGCCGGGTGCGTCAAGGCGTTCAAGCCGCGTGTCGTCTACCCATACCACTACCGGGGACAGAACCCTGAGGAGTTCAAGGCGGCGCTCA
>DASYMM010000528.1:0-3598 GCA_036009085.1 Pyrinomonadaceae bacterium
AAGCCCGACCCGTTTCAACTCGAAGCCTTCGCCGCGCTCGAACACGAAGACGTGCTTGTCACCGCGCCGACGGGTAGCGGCAAGACCTGGATCGCGCGCGAAGAGATCAGGCGGCTGCTCGCGGCGGGCAAGCGCGCGTGGTACACCAGCCCGCTCAAGGCTCTCACCAACTCGAAGTATCAGGAATTTTCGGAAGCGTTCGGCGCGGACAAGGTCGGCATCCTGACGGGCGACCGCAAGGAGCGCGCCGACGCGCCCCTCATCGTCGGCACGACCGAAGTTTATCGCAACCAACTCTTCGACGCCCTGCGCGAAGGGCGCGAACTCCGCACAGACCTCGTCATCATGGACGAGGCGCATTATCTGGCGGACGAAGAGCGCGGCCACGTCTGGGAAGAGGCGATCATTTTGACGCCGCCGCGCGTGCGCCTCCTGCTGCTGTCGGCGACGGTCGGAAACGCGGAAGAGTTTGCGGCGTGGGTGGCGGAGGTGCGCGGCGTCGTTTGCGGCGTCGTCACGCGTCCGGGCGCGCGTCCCGTGCCGCTTCGCGCGGCCTTCCTTTACCCGGACGGGCAACTCGCGCCGCTCTTTGACGAAGCGGGACACTTCAACCCGGAGATCGCGAATTTCCTGCAACGCTCAAGCGCGCCGCGCCACACGCCGAACCGTTGGGGCGAGCGTCGCCGCGAGCCTCAGCGCAACACGCGTATGCACATGCCGGAGATGCCGCCCGCGTCGCTCCTGTCCGCGCTCGGCTCATACGATCTCCTGCCCGCCATCGTCTTTTTGCCGACGCGCAGGCGTTGCGACGAAGCCGCCTCCGAAGCCGCGCTCGGCAGGCGCGACGCTCGTGTCGAAAGACGCGAGGCGCGACGCACGCTCATGCGCGACTTCACGGCGGAGCACGCCGAGATACGCAAGCATCGCCACTGGAACGCGGTGTTGAACGGCGGCGTCGCCTCGCACCACGCGGGGCATCTTCCCGCTTGGAAACTCTTGATCGAGCGTCTGATGAGCGCGGGATTGCTCGACGCGATCTTTGCGACGGCGACGGTGGCGGCGGGAGTTGATTTCCCGGCGCGCACGGTCGTCCTCTCCAACATAGACGTGCGGCGCGGGCAGGGCTGGCGCACGCTCAACGCTTCCGAGTTTCAACAGATGACCGGGCGCGCGGGGCGTCGCGGGCGCGACCGCGTGGGCTTCATCGTCGCCGCGCCGGGCACGCATCAAGACCCGCAAAAGATGGCCGCGCTTTTAGGCACGCCGCCCGACCCGCTGGAAAGCCAGTTTCGCGCGACCTACACGACGCTTCTCAACTTGCTCGACGCCTACGGCAACTTCGCGCAGGTGCGCGAGATCGCCGCGCGCAGTTTCGCGCACCGGGAGACCGTGGAACGCGTCGCGCGTTTGGAGCATGAGCGCGCGGAGGCCGAGCAGCGCATCGAGCGGAAGTTGAAGGATGCCGGATGCGAGTTTTCGCCGGACGCGGCGCGCGGGTTGGAGCGTCTGGCGAGCGCGCGCGACAAATTGTTGAGCGGCGCGCCGCAGACGCGGACGGAACTTTTCATGCACTGGCTCGTGGAAGCGGTCGTGCCGGGTCGCGTCGTCGGCATCGGGCGCAGCAGTCGCCGTCTGGTCTTCGTCACGGAGCGGCGCGACGGGAGTTTCGTCGGCGTGCGCGAAAACGGGCACCGCGCGTCGCTCGATGTCACGCGCGTCGGTCGCGTCTACGAGAAGATTTACCCGCTCACGGAGGACGCGCGCGACGAGGCGTTTGCGGAAGCGCGCGAGGGGCGCGCGACGCTCTTGCAGGAGCCGCGCCTGCGCGACGCGCGCGCAGGGACGGACGACGCCGTCGATCTGATCAACGATCTGATGGAACGTCTGACCGCATCCGTCGTCGCGACTCCGGCGGCGGGCGTTGACGCGAGCGTTGAGGAAGACGAGCGGCGGCGACGTTGCGAGGAGGCTCTGTGGGCGGCGTTGAAGGATGCGGAGACAGCCGAACGCGCGGGGCGTCGCATCGAAGCTTTGCGCGCGGAGGTGTGGCAGCCGTTCGAGCGTCGGGCGCGCGTGCTCGAACATTTCGGCTACCTCGATTTCGCAAGCGAGCGCATCACGGAGCGCGGGCAGTGGCTCGCAGACCTCAGGCTCGACCGCCCGCTCCTCGTCGGCGAAGCGATTGAGCGAAACCTCTTCGCCTCGCTCGACGCGGCGCGCGCCGCCGGACTCATGGCCGCGCTCGCGGCGGACGCCGAACGCGACTACGGCGAGTTGCAGTTGGACGACGCGCTCGTCTCGACGCTCGCGGAGTTTGAACGCATCGCTTACGAAGTGGCGAGCACGGAATGGCGGCAGGGGCTAGACCCCGCGCCGGAGATGAACTTCTCGGCGGCGGCGGCGGTGGTGCGCTGGTCGCGCGGCTTGAAGTGGGAGGAACTCGTGCGGCAGACGCGCGCCGAAGAAGGCGACCTCTTCCGCCTGCTCTCGCGCACGGGCGAATCGCTCATGCAGATCGGAAACCTGCGCGAGTCGCACCCGGCGGCGGCGCGCGTCGCGTTGGAGGCGGCCGAGAGCATTCTGCGCGAGCCGGTGCGTTCGGAAGAGATGTTGTGAAGCGGTCTTGAAGTAGTTTTGAAGTTGAAAGGTTTTACGGGTTAGGAGTTTTATGAACGAGGGGTTTTATCGCGCGTCGATGGTGTGCGCGCTGGCGTCTCTGTTATGGGCGGGCGCGGCGTGCGGGTTGAGACAGACACAGGCGAGCAGGGATGAGGGTGCGAACATGAGGGCAGAGCAGCAGGTGTCTTCGGCGACGGCGGCGACAACGCCGGTCGCTTATGTGGCGTTCGGGGATTCGACGGGCGTAGGTGTCGGAGCGCGACGCGGCGGCTACGTGGCGCGTCTCTTCGAGCGTATCGAACGCGTGCGCGCAGGCTCCAGCGTGCGAAACTTTTGCGTGAGCGGCGCGGAGACGGCGGACGTTTTGCGCGGCCAACTCACGCGCCTCGACGCCACGCGCCCGACGCTCATTACGCTCGGCATCGGCATCAACGACATCAGCCACGGCATCGCGCCCGAACAGTTTGCGCGCAACTACGAAGAGATCGTCACGCGTCTCAAAAGTAAGACGGACGCGCCCATCGTCGTCACCAACATCCCGGACATTTCGACCGCGCCGCGCGTGCCCGTCTTCCTCCACGATCAGGTGCAGGCGCGCATACGCGTCTTCAACGAGCACATCAGCGAGATCGCCAAACGCCACGAGTTGTTGCTGGTTGACACCTACGACATGAGCCGCGAAGTGATCCCCAATCATCCTGAATTTTTTTCGCCGGACGGCTTCCATCCTTCCGACGAGGGCTACGAGTACTGGGCGAAGATGATGTGGCCGACCGTGAAAGAAGCCATCGGCGAGCAGTAGTAGCCAGCAGGACAAAAGAAGCGAAGCCCCGCTTTGATACGTCACCTCAAGCGTGCGTGGGAGTTTGCTCGCGCCGAAACTTGATCCGTGTGGCAGACGTAAACCCGGTGGAGCCGTCGAACCTACTTCCCTAACGCTTCCTTAACCGGAGAGGAGAAACCATGAAACGATTAGTGG
>DASYMM010000529.1:0-5087 GCA_036009085.1 Pyrinomonadaceae bacterium
ATCTCAAGTTCGCCGAACGACTTGCCCGCGCGCTTCCCACTTGCGACCGCCTCGTTGTGCTCCTTCACCAGACGCGCCAGATGTAACGCCCCGCTCAAGTTCGCAGGCCCTGCGCCCACAAACACCACATCCATCTCCAAACTCTCTCGTTCCATCAAACCCACCCCGTTAGTTAAACAAACTTCAAGCAACGCCCGTCCCACCCGTTTCAGGACGATAACATCGCGGCTTTAAAAATGAATCACCATTCAGTTTTTGCAGTATAACAAAATAGCCGCGCTTGTCGAAGTTACAATGCGTGCGTGTGGCTGTAGAATGATGGCAACCAAAAATGAAAGGACAAGGGGACATGTCGGAACACAAGCACACGAATCGTCTGCAACAGGAGACGAGTCCGTATCTGTTGCAGCACGCGCACAATCCGGTTGACTGGTATCCGTGGGGCGAGGAGGCTCTGGGGCGCGCACGCGCGGAGAACAAACCGATCCTGCTCAGCATCGGCTACTCGGCCTGCCACTGGTGCCATGTGATGGAACGCGAGTCGTTCGAGAACGAGGAGATCGCCGCGTTGATGAACGAGAATTTCATCAACATCAAAGTTGATCGGGAAGAACGCCCCGACCTCGACCAGATTTATATGAACGCCGTCCAGTTGATGCTCGGTCATGGCGGCTGGCCTCTGACCGTCTTCCTCACGCCCGACCTCGTGCCTTTCTACGGCGGCACATATTTTCCGCCCGAAGATCGTTTCCGCTTGCCCGGCTTCCCGCGCGTCCTCGCGGGCGTGGCCGACGCTTATCACAAGCAGCCGGACGAGATCGCACAGACGACGACGAGTTTTCTAAACGAACTGCGGCGGATGAGCGTCGCGCACGAATCGGACGAACCGATCAACGTGCAACTGCTCGACGCTGCGGCGTCTGCGCTCGCGCGCAACTACGATCCGAAGCATGGAGGCTTCGGCGGCGCGCCCAAATTCCCCGCGTCAATGAATCTGGAATTTCTCCTGCGCGTCCATCAACGAAGCGGCGACGGCGAAACGCTCAGGATGGTGACGGAGACGTGCCGGCGCATGGCCGAAGGCGGTCTGTATGACCAACTCGGCGGCGGCTTCCATCGCTATTCGACCGACGCGCAGTGGCTCGTGCCGCACTTTGAGAAGATGCTCTACGACAACGCACAGCTTTCGCGTCTCTACCTGCACGTCTATCAAGTCACGGGCGAGGAGTTTTTCCGTCGCATCGCGGAAGAGACGCTCGACTACGTCGCACGCGAGATGACGGACGCGGGCGGCGCGTTCTATTCCACGCAGGATGCAGACTCCGAAGGCGTGGAAGGAAAATTCTTCGTCTGGACGATTGAAGAGATCAACGAGTTGTTGAGTGAAGACGATGCGGCCATCGTCTCCGCTTATTACGGCGCGACGCCCGCGGGAAACTTTGAAGAGAAGAACATCTTAAACGTGCCGCGTCCGGCGCAGACGGTGGCCGCAGAGTTGAACGTGCCAGTCGAGCGTCTGCACGAAGTTGTCGAACGTAGCAAGCCCGCGCTCTTTGCGGCGCGGGAGAAGCGCATCAAGCCGGGTCGGGACGAGAAAGCGATTGCCGCCTGGAACGGCATGATGCTCACGAGTTTCGCCGAAGCGTCCACTACGCTCGAACGCGAAGATTATCGCCGCATCGCCGAGCGCAACGCCGAGTTTGTGCTCACGACTCTGCGGCGCGAAGGCGCGCTCCTACACGTCTATAAAGACGGGCAGGCCAAGCATCACGGTTATCTGGACGACTATGCGTGCGTCGCCTCCGGCCTGCTTTCGCTCTACGAAGCGACGGGCACGCTGCGTTGGCTGCGCGAGTGCATATCTCTGACCGAGCAGATGTGCGAAGAGTTCTGGGACGAGACGGACGGCGGCTTCTTCTACACGAGCGCGCGTGGCGAGCAGTTGATCGTCCGCAACAAAGATTTCATGGACAACGCCACGCCCGCCGGAAACTCCGTGGCCGCCGAACTGCTTTTGCGGCTCGCACTCCTCACGGAAAATCAGAATTACCAGCGCAAGGCCATCACGATCTTCCGTCTCCTGCGCGAGCAAACCGTGCGCTACCCGTCCGCTTTCGGCTACCTGCTCGGCGCGCTCGATTTTTATCTCGCGACGCCGAAAGAGATCGTCATCATCGGCGAGGTCGGCGCAGACGACTCGCGCGCCCTGCTTCGTGAAGTCTGGCGACGCTACCTGCCGAACAAGGTCGTCGCTCAATCGGCGGAGCATGATGCGGAAGGCTCGCGCGTCGTTCCGCTGCTCAACGAACGGCCTGCGCTCGGCGGTCGGGCGACCGCCTACGTCTGCGAAAATTACAGTTGCCTCCAACCCGTGACCACGCCCGGCGAACTCGCGGCACAACTCGACACGACCAAAACGAAGGGCGCGCCCGGCAACTAGCGCGCCTTTCCACGCAAGTTCTTTGCGATCACTACCGCAAGCTTGGTCGAAACGCTATTTGCTGCTATTCAACGACTTACAGTTCCCTTTGCGCCTTCTGTTTTAACTTTGCGCCTTTGCGTGAACTGATTTTCTCGCAAAGGCGCAAAGTCAGACCGTAAGGCGCAATGAGGGACAAGCGCGTCGAGGGCATTTAGGGAAATTGGCGTGAATGGTGGTCGCCTGCGCTCGTTTATCCTCGGTTTTCTGTGAAATATTCTTGACTTACGGCTGAAAAACGCTTACTTTGTTTGTGCCAACATTGTTTGGCAAGCGTTTACATCGCACACCCTCCCGCTTCATGCACAGACATGTCGCAGGCTCCAACTAACTTTAAAAATCAATAATTTCCCGCGCTCACGGAAACTCCATTCATATGCTCAAAGGAAACTGGAAGAGCCTCGCGCTTTTATGCGCTACGGCAGCGCTGGCGGCAGCCCTCCTCATCTTCTCTCTCGAAGATTTGCTGTCGCTCAAGACGAACGGCTATCTCTGGTGTGGCCTGTTGCTGGCCTTAACGCTCATCGCCGGTCGTTTGAGCGTCCCCCTGAGCAACGCCGACGGGACGACCAACAGCAGCAAGTCTGTCGCCGACGCACTGATCTTTCTGGCGGCGATGATGTTCGGCACAGCCCCCGCCGCGATTCTCGCAGGCGTGGACGGCTTCATGTCTTCGAGACGGACGGGCGACCTCGCCGGTCGAGTCTTCCGCACCGTCGCGGCCATGATTTCGACCTGCCTTGCCGTCATCGTCTATCACCTGCTCACGCTTCTGACCGTCGGCGGCGCGCACTCCGCGGAAGCCCACGGCGCGCCGCTCGAAAGATTGCTCTTCCCGCTCTTCGTGCTCGCCATCGTGCAATTCGGTTTGAACACACTGCTATCGGCTCTTTACGTAGCCTTTGCAGCGGGGGTGTCGAAGTTGGAGTTTTCGCGCGAGAGCCTCGTCTGGACTTCGATGACGCAACTGGCGGGCGCGGCGGCGGCGGCTCTCTTCTATTCGAGTTTCATCGGCTCCGGCATGTCGTTTCTGTTCGTCGGCGTCTTGATCGTGTCGCTCGTGTACCTCCTGTTTCGTTTCGACGAAAAGCGCGTCAGCGAAACGCGGCGCGGCGAGGAAGCCAAGCTCCGGCACATACAGGAGATCGCAGACCTCCACATGAACACCATCGAGTCGCTCGCCATCGCCATCGACGCGAAGGATCAGACGACTCACGGCCACGTGCGCCGCACGCAGATTTACGCGATGGAACTCGGACGCATACTCGGCGTCGGCGAAGATGAGTTGCACGCTCTGCGCGCGGGCGCGCTCCTGCATGATGTGGGCAAACTGGCCGTGCCCGAATACATCTTGAACAAGCCGGGGAAACTGACCGCCGCCGAATTCGACAAGATGAAGATTCACACGGTAGTCGGCGGCGACATCATCAAGCGCGTCAACTTCCCTTACCCGGTGGAAGACATCGTGCGTTTCCATCATGAGAAGTGGGACGGCTCGGGCTATCCGAAAGGCTTGCGCGCCGAAGAGATTCCGCTCGTCGCGCGCATCATCTCGGTGGTGGACTTCTACGACGCCACGCGCTGCGACCGCCCTTACCGCGTCGGCATGAAACGCGAAGACTCGCTCGCGCTCCTGCGTCGCATGGCGAGCAGTTCGTTCGACCCGCGCGTCGTGGACATGTTCGTCTCCAACATAGACTACTTCGACAATCTCATCGCCGAACACGACATACAGGAGCAGGTCGCTTCCGAAGGCGACGCCAAGTTGAACGGCACGCCCGATGCCGGTCTCGCGTCCGACATTCTCGGCTCGGCCTCGGATGGCGATTCGGGTTTCCGCTCCATCGCCGAAGCGCAACGCGAAGTTTTCGCCCTCCACGAAATCGCACAGACCATCGGCTCGTCGCTCAACTTGCAGGACACCGTCACGCTCGTCAGCAGCAAACTGCGCTCCATCGTTCCGTTCGACACCTGCATCATCTATCTCGTTGACGACCGTTCGGGCAAAGCCATCGCCGCGCACGCATCGGGCGAATACGCGGAGGTGTTCGCGCGCCGCCGCATCACAATCGGCGAAGGCATCTCCGGTTGGGTCATCGCTAACGCGCGTTCGATGTGCAACACGCCGCCGGAACTCGACCTCGTCGGCATTCCCGAAGAGATTTCCAGCAACATTCGCGGCGTGCTCGTCTCCCCGCTGATTCGTGAAGACGGCGCGTTCGGCGCGATCACCGTCTACTCGAAGACGCGCGCCACCTACACCACCGAGCACGTCCGCCTGCTCGAATCCGTCTCGCAGCACGCCTCCATCGCGCTCAACAACGCGATGACTTTCGAGAAGACCAAAGAGAGCGCGCTCACCGACACGCTCACGGATTTGCCCAACGCGCGCTCGTTCAACCTCGCGCTCGAACAACGCATCGCCGAATGCCAGCGGCTCAACCGCGAACCGCTCTCCGTGCTCAGCATGGACTTGGACGACTTCAAACAGATCAACGACACGCACGGCCATGCCATCGGCGACCGCCTGCTCGCGAGTGTGGCCGCGATCATCAAGAAGCAGTTCCGGCAAATGGACATTCTGGCGCGCTACGCGGGCGACGAGTTT
>DASYMM010000530.1:0-6580 GCA_036009085.1 Pyrinomonadaceae bacterium
CTCTAATTTGGGCGAGATGCCCGACGACCTTCGCGTAGATGCCTTCGAGCGGGCGCGTCAGACCCGTGCCAAACAACGCGTCAACGATCACGTCGTAGTCTTTACGCGTTGCCTGAAACGCGTCCCACGTCGCGTCGTCCGTGCATTCCGTGAAGGTGAGGCGCGACGCCACTCCGGTTGTCGTCGTGGCGGGCGCGAGTTGGCGCGCGATCTCGAAGTTTGTGCGCGCGTCGCCGCGCGTGTCCTCGACACGCCCGAAGAGAATGGCTTCAACCAGCGCGCCTTTGAGCGAGAGAATGCGCGCCAGCGCAGCCCCGTCGCCGCCGTTGTTGCCGCGCCCGCAAAGTATGAGCAGGCGAAGGCCGGAAATGTCGTTTGAGAAGCGGGCGGCGATAGCGCGCGCCGACGCGTGTGCGGCCGTCTCCATGAGCAGGAGAGAGGGCGTGGCGTGGCGTTCGGTGGTCAGGCGGTCAACCTCGCGCATCTCGGCGGCTGTGATCACTTTTAGCACAGCGCGGATGATAAGGAGAGAATTACCTGCGGGTCAATGGATTTAAGGGGGGCGTCGGCCAAAAAGCGCAAAAACAGGCACAAAAAAAGAGAGCCGTCTGCTCTCTCCCTCTCCGTCCGTGCCTGCCGCTAACCTCTCGCCGTCCTGTTGTAATCATAGGAAATGTTGAATCCGCGAGGTTCTCCAGAAAATATTTCCAACTTTGTTGAACTGCGAAAATCCCGGTAAAAACGGGCAAACGGGCGAATTTAGCGTGTGCAAAAATAGAGCGAGCCGGATTAGTCGAAACTAATCCGGCTCGCCTGGACTGCAACTAAGAGGAGAGTTTTGAAAATTCGCTCGGGCGCGGAGCAGCAGGGAGAATTTAGCTCTCTTCCCCTTTGCGCCGTTTGCGGATGCGCGCGGCGACTCCGGCCAGACCCGTGCCGAGCAAGAGCATCGTGGCCGGTTCCGGCACAGCCGACACCTGATTGCCCGTCAGACCAGCCGTTAAGTTGGCTGTTTGACCGGATTGGACGAAAATCTTGGGCAGTTCGACGGAGAAGGAGCCGCTCCCGGTTCCATTGGCGAACGTGAAGGTCTGAATCGGATTGTCGAACACGACGTTGACCCCGCCGACCTCAGGGGTCGAAATCGTGCCGGAGACGGTCGCGGTGTAAGTCGCGGCCTGTCCGCCCGCGATCCCGGACGGGGCGGTAAAGGTAAGATTGAGCGTGAAATTGCCGCTCACAGGCGTTTCGCCGACGGTTGACAACAGCGTGAACGTGCCGATGCGATTAGCGCCGCTAAACGAACCGACGCCGCCTGCGGTCGTCGCGGTGAAACTGTTGCCGGTGAAAGACAGGAAAGCTGCGGCGGTGCCGGTGATCGTCCCTGTGGATGTCCCCGAAACCGTCACTGGATCGGCTTTAGCGATTGTCTGACCGGCGGCGAAAATGGCGAGTAAAGCTATGCTCATGGCGAACGGTTTGAGCATCGTAGCGAAGTTTTTCATGGTGTAAACCCTGCCTCCGTGGACCCTTTTACGGAAATTTTGAACTAAAACACAACGTCCTCCGGCCTGAAAAACGACTTGAAAAGCTGTCGCGGCACGGGGACAAAAACGCGCTGAAGCGTATGAGAGCATCGTCAAACCGCACTTGGACGCCGACTCTCGAAAAATCAGGGGCGGAGCAAAACCCTTGATCAATCTTCCCGGACGGTTAAGGCTGCGCAGTCCGTAAACCGTCGAATTCTTTAGTTTTCAACCCTTTAACTGCGTGTAAAGACTCAATACTCAGGTACTTCCAGAAAATTCTCGACTACTTCCGGGAATAACTCGCGCCCACTTCCAGAAAAAATTCCCGTGTAATTCAAAGAAAAAGGCGAGCCACACCCCTTGAAAGTTCGGCTCGCCCCGGCTCTTTTTCACACTGGAATAACAGGTAACTGACGCGCGCACAGCCTTTTGAGGCCACCGGATGCCCTCAATTACTCAGCCGATTTGCGTCTGCGCCGGACTTTGGCCGCCACGCCCGCGAGTCCGGTGCCGAGCAAGAGCATCGTGGCCGGTTCGGGCACAGCCGCCGCCGGATTTCCCTCCGCGCCGATGAAGAAACTCTCCGGCCCGCCGTCCGCACGCGAGACGCTGGCAATCAGTCCGAGACGCAAATTCGGGTTTGCCGCAATCGCCGCCTGCAAGCGTGCCGCCGCAGCCGAATCGAGGGCAAACGTGTAGTCGGAGGTGCCCTGACCGTTGCCGACCATCTCGAAGCTTTGACCCGGATTGACCAGCGAGGCTCTAAAGACTTCGGCTCCAGACGTGTTGAACGCGGTCAGCACCAGGCTGTTGAGCGTGACACTGCTTTTGCCGCCGCCGTTTGGCTCGATGATGTCGAAGTAGATGCGAATCTGGCTGGCCTGCGTCGCGCCGATCTGCGTCAGGCTGACGGTCTGCGTGTTGCTGCCTCTCGTCCAGTCTCCGGTGCGCACGTCCGTATTGGGCGAACTTATCGACCGACCGACCGCGCCGCTGGCGTCCGAGTGATTCTGAATTGAGAGGACGTGGGGCGCACGAGAGTCGCCGCAGCCGCGTCCCACCCCGCACGGGTGTTGAAGGTCAGTACCGACCAGCACGAGGCCGTCCGCATACGCGCTCGACGCGCCCACGCTCAAAGCTACGATCATCATTGCTGCGCTAGTTAATAAAAGTCTGCGAATCATCTTTATCTCTCCCTGGGATTTTTCTTGAAGTCGGTCAACCACGAAACCCGCTTAAAACCTGAAAAAGAAAGAAACTTCTGCGCATAGTGGGTACACGTCCGCGCTACGTTTCGAGTATTTTTGGCTTCTCTGTGTCTAGGAAAGCGGCAATGATCAGCGATTTCCGAAAAAAGAGTGAAATCTTAATGAACAGGCAGCGAGGCGTCGTAGCAGAGAACGTACCCGGTGGAGCGCGCGGGTGACGGGATTTGAGCAATTTTTCTTACAAAGTCAGTCTGTTATTTACGACCGAAGGGTAAAAGTCGCGTGAAACGACCGACAACGGTGCGCGCTTCGGGCAATTTGAACAGAGTGGTGATGGCGAAGTAGAGAAGCCCGTAAGGGGTGAGAACGAGCGCGGCGAGCAGGATGGGCTGGCGCGTGCCGAGCAGGAGTTTGATGCCCCACGCGAGACCCGCGCTGAGGAACGCGGCGAGCCAGAGTTTGGAGATGAAAGCGAAGGGAAGCCCGGTCTGCCCGATGCGGCGGTTCAGCGTGCGCCGGAGGAAGAAAAATTCGACCCAACCGGCGATGCCGGACGCGACGGTCAGACCGGCGACGCCCCAACGCGCGTCAATGCCGAGCGCGGGCGGCAGGTAAACCGCGAGCGTGAGGCCGAGGATGATGGAGGAGACGATTCGGAGCACGGCATAGCGCAGGGGCGTGCGCGTGTCGTGGAGCGCGTAGTAGGTGGAGGAGTAGAGGCGTCCGAGCGTGGAGGCGAGCAAGCCCACGGACGAGCCTGCGAGGATGCCCCAGACGTAGAGCGCGTCGGCACGTCCGAACTTGCCCGTCTGGTAGAGCGCGGCGGCCATCACGTCGCCGAGCGCGAGGAAGGCCATCGCGGAGGGCACGATGAAGAAAGCGATCTGGCGCAAGCCCGCGTCCAGCCGCCGACGCAGGTGCGCCGCCACCTCTTGCTCGTTGCCCACCGCGCTCGACATCTGCGGCAGTTCGGCGGCGGAGACGGACATGCCGAAGAGGCTGACGGGCAGCGTGTAGAGACTCTGCGTGTAGCTGAGCGCGGCGACCGCGCCCGTCGGCAACAGGCTCGCGATGTTCTGGTCTATGAACGCGCTGATCTGGATCACGCCGCGACTGATGAAGACGGGCACGAAGTTGCGCGCCACCTTGCGGACGTGCGCGTTCGTCGTGTCGAGCGCGGGGCGGAGGTGTTTGACGAGGCGGAGCACGGTCGGGAGTTGCACGGCGAATTGAAGCGCGCTGCCGAGCACGGAAGCCCACGCGGCGTACTCTGCGAGCGGAAATTCTCCGACGCGCCCGCCGAAATAGACGAGCGCGGCGATAATCGTCAAGTTCCAGATAACGGGCGCGGGGTAGGAGAGAAAGAAGCGTCGATGGCTGTTGAGCACGCCGAGACACCAGGCGGAAAGGACGAGCAAGCCCGCGCCGGGGAAAAATATTTTGACGAGTCGAATGGTCAACTCGCGCCGCTCACCCTCGAAGCCGTAAGCGATGAGACTGATGAGATAGGGCGTCGCCAAAACTCCGAGGAGGACGAGGATGGAGGTGACGAGTGCGAGCAGGGCGAAGATCGCTCCGGCGACGCGGCCTGCTTCCTGTTCGTCTTTGCGCGCGAGCAGGTTGGCATAGACCGGGATGAACGAAGCGGAGAGCGCGCCTTCGCCAAAGACGTTTTGGAGGAAGTTGGGGATTTTGAAGGCGGCGTCGAAAGCGTCTTTGGCGGCGGAGTTGCCGAAGTAGTAGGCGAAGACTCTCTGGCGGATGAGTCCGACGATGCGACTGAGAAGGATGCCTGCGCCGACGAGAAAAGCATACTTGCCCGTCGTGCCCGCCGTCTCGCGTTCGCGTGCGGCGTCCAACTGCTCGCCGGGAAAGTCGCCCGTCGTCGCTCCCATCGTCTCCACGGTCTCGCCCGCGATGACGCCCGCGTCTTGGCGTTCGCCGACTTCGCGCAACTTCGCCGCTTCCTGTAGGGGCTGCTCGCGCGGCGCGTCTGTTGGGTGCGGTTCGTTTGTGGAGGTTGGATTTTGAGCATCGCCCGCGTCGCGTTGGGGGCGCGCGTGGCTGTCGGGTTTCGCTTCCGCTGGTGTCTGTTCGTCCTCTGGCTGTGGCGGCATCTTGAGTCGTTTATAACTCGTAATCTTTATAACTCATAATCCTTGATCTTCGTCAGCAGCGTTTTGTAACTGACGCCGAGCGTTTCGGCGGCGCGCGTTTTGTTGCCGTCGTGCGCGTTGAGAGCTTCCGTGATCTTGCGACGTTCGACGAACGAGACGGCGCGCTCGGTCGCTTCCGCAAGCGAGCCGGATAAATCCAGCGCGGCAAAAGTCTCCGGCGAGCCGGACGCGTTTTCGTCTGGATGCGCGTTGGGCAAACTCAAGTCGCGCGGGTCGAGCATGGAAGTGTCTGCGAGGATGCAGGCGCGTTCGATGGCGTTCTCAAGTTCGCGCACGTTGCCCGGCCATGCGTGTGCGCGCAAGGCTGCGAGCGTCTCATCCTTGAGCGTCGCCTCGCGCCCGCGCAACTCTCTGCCGAACTGCGCGGCGAAGTGGCGCGCGAGCAGGACGACATCCTCGCCGCGCGTGCGCAGAGGCGGAATCGTGACGGGGAAGACCGCGAGACGAAAATAGAGATCGCGTCGGAACTCGCCCGCTTCGGCGGCCTGTTGGAGTTCGCGGTTGGTCGCGGCGACGATCCGCACGTCAACGGGGACGGGCATGCGCCCGCCGATACGATCCACTGTCTTCTCTTCGATGGCGCGCAGAAGTTTGCCTTGTACGGCGAGGGGGAGTTCGCCGATCTCGTCGAGGAAGACGGTGCCGCCTGTGGCGAGTTCAAATTTTCCGGGGCGGCGTTCGGTCGCGCCTGTGAACGCGCCGCGCTCGTGGCCGAAGAGTTCCGACTCGATCAGGGTTTCGGGGATGGCGGCGCAGTTGATGGCGACGAAGGGTTGATCGCGACGGTGGCTCAAGTGGTGGACGGCGCGCGCAAAGAGTTCTTTGCCCGTGCCGGATTCGCCGAGCAAGAGGACTGTGGCTTCCGTCTGCGCGACGCGTTGCGTCTCCGCGACGGCGCGCTTGATGGCGTCTGACTCGCCGATGATGCGCGGGAAACCGTAGCGGCGCGACCACTCTTCGCGCAGCAGAATATTTTCGGTGCGCAGCCGCGCCTGTTCGAGCGCGCGACCGATGAGCAGCAAGAGGTGGTTTGAGTCAACGGGCTTTTGGAGGAAATCGTGCGCGCCGTCTTTCATGGCCTGCACGGCTTCGTCAATCGAGCCGTAGGCGGTCATCACGACGACGGGCACGTCCGCGTCGGCGGCGCGGGCGGCGTGGAGCACGTCGAGACCGGAGCCGTGCGGCATGCGCAAGTCCGTGAGCACGAGACGATAGGGCGCGCGCGCGATCTCTGCGGCGGCCTCGCGCGCGTCGGCGCATTCGGTGACGCTGTAGCCCGCGTGCTCCAACGTCAGGCGCAGCACGCGCCGCAAACTCTCTTTATCTTCGACGAGCAGGATGTCAGGCATACATGCAGAGGTCAGAGGTTAGAGGTCAGAGGTTAGTGAAAGACAGTCTTAACTGACCTCTAACCTCTGACTTCTAACCTCTGACGTGTGCATCGTTCAACATTCCGGCGCGGTGTGTCAAGACGGATGATCTGCGAGGCGAAAAAAACGGGCGACGCTCTTGGCTTGAGCGTCGCCCGGATGTGTGAAACGGGAGGCGGGTTTTAGAGTTCGGCGATGCCGGAGACGCGCGGGCTGCCGAGTATGGCGAGGGCACGCGCCACGGCGGTCGAACTGTACTGCATCGTGGATGCGCCGCCGCCGTTGGTGTTGAAGAA
>DASYMM010000531.1:0-9160 GCA_036009085.1 Pyrinomonadaceae bacterium
TCTGCGTAGATGTCGTAAGTGTGCACGCCGTCTTCGATGGCGCGCAGCCACGCGTTATGGACGCGCTCGGCCACGTCCGGTTGATTGATGTGGACGAGCATCATCACCGCGCCCAACAGCAAGCCGGACGGGTTGGCTAAATTCTGCCCGGCGCGACGCGGCGCGCTGCCGTGAATGGCTTCAAACATCGCGCCGGAAGTTCCGATGTTGGCCGAACCCGCGAGGCCGACCGAACCTGCGATCTGCGCGGCCACGTCGGAGAGGATGTCGCCGTAGAGATTCGGCATCACCACCACGTCGAAGGCTTCGGGCGTGTCGGCGAGTTTGGCCGCGCCGATGTCGACGATCCAGTGCTCGTTCTCGATGTCGGCATACTGCGCCGCGATCTCGTCGAAGACTTTATGAAAGAGACCGTCGGTCATCTTCATAATGTTGTCTTTCGTAAAGCACGTCACCTTCTTCCGGTTGTTGCGCCGCGCATACTCAAAGGCGTAGCGCACGATCTTTTCGCAGCCCGGACGCGAGATCAGTTTCAGGCATTGATAGACCTGAGCCGTCTGCCTGTGCTCGATCCCGGCATACAAATCTTCCTCGTTTTCGCGCACGATCACCACGTCCATCTTCGGGTGCTTCGTATCAACGAACGGATGATAAGAGACGCACGGGCGCACGTTCGCGTAAAGTCCGAGCGTCTTGCGGACGGTGACGTTGAGGCTCTTGTAGCCGCCGCCCTGCGGCGTCGTGATCGGAGCTTTCAGGAAAACCTTCGTGCGCCGCAGAGATTCCCACGCGCTCGCCGGTATCCCCGCCGTGTCGCCGCGCAAGTAAACCTGCTCGCCGATCTCGATGGTCTCGATCTCAATGCGCGCGCCCGCCGCCTTCAAAATATGGAGCGTCGCCTCCATGATCTCCGGGCCGATGCCGTCGCCATGCGCGACCGTGATAGGAACATTCTGTGCCATGATTTAATTGAAGCACCTTTCGCTAAATTTCTGGATTTAATTTAAGACAACTCAGGTGGCCGCTAGCTTACTACTTTTCACCCGCCGCCCGAAAGTTTCGAGCCGCACGCCGACGCGCCCGTGCGCCGCGCCGAGGCCAGGACGATTATTTAACCTGTTCGACACGAAACGCACGCGCGCGAGTCTTTCCGCCCGGTGCACAAATTTAGTATGATGCCGCTTGTGCCGAACCCCGGAGCGAGCGAAGGTGGAGAGAAGTTTTTGCGCCGTGGAACGGCACGCGCAGATTCCCCCTCATCCTTCCCTCAACACCCGGCAGCTTGTGTGCGCGAAGCGTGAGATGTGCCTGCCGGGAGAGCTTGCCCGCATTGCACTCTAACGGATAAATCTAGATGTTGAATGTGACACGATCCGTATGGTCGCGCTACCTGCTTGCCGTGGTGGCGGTCGGCGTGGCGTTTCTCGTCACGCTGGCCTTTGCGCCGCTCAATCAGCCCGTGCGTGTGGCGTTCTTCTACGTTGCCGTGGTGGTGAGCGCGTTGTACGGCGGCTTGCGGGTCGGCATCTTCGCCATCATCCTGTCCGCGCTCGTCGCAGGTTTTTTTCTCTTCCCCCCGGCGTATTCTTACAATCTCGGATTCAACGGATTTCTGCAACTCGGCATCTTCATGGCCGTCGCGCTGACGATCACGCTGCTGGCCGAGAAGAGCAAGCGCGCCGAGAGCCACTTGAAAGTCTCCGAGCGACGCTTCCGCCAGTTGGCCGACAACATAGATCAGGTCTTCTGGGTTTACGACCTCAAAGAGTCGAAGGTCATTTATACCAATCCGGCGTATGAGTCTATCTGGGGCGATGCGCGGGATAATCTGTACCAAGACCGCCACACGTTTTTTGACATCCTCCACCCGGAAGACCGCGTGCGCGTGGAGGCTTCGCTCGCGCGGCAACAGGCGGGCGCACGCACGGAGGAGGAGTATCGCATCGTGCGACGCGACGGCGCGGTGCGCTGGATACATGATCGCGCCTTCCCCGTCAGAGACGAGCGCGGGCAGATTGTTCGTGTCGTCGGCATCGCGCAGGACATCACGGAGCGCAAGGCTGCGGAGAAGGCTCTGCGCGAACAGACCGAGACGGTTGAGACGGTCAACCGCGTCGGGCAGATGCTCGCGGGCGAACTCGATTTACATAAGCTCGTGCAGGCCGTGACCGACGCGGCGACGGAACTCACGGGCGCGCACTTCGGTTCGTTCTTCTACAACGTCTTGGATGAGCGCGGCGCATCATTCATGCTCTACACGCTCTCCGGCGTCCCGCGCGAAGCCTTCGCGCACTTCTCCATGCCGCGCGCCACAGACCTCTTTGGCCCCACCTTTCGCGGCGAAGGCACGGTCTGCATCAACGACGTGAAACTCGATCCGCGCTACGGCAAGAACTCGCCTTATTTCGGCATGCCGGAAGGACATCTGCCCGTGGTCAGTTATCTGGCCGTGCCGGTCGTCTCGCGTTCGGGCGAAGTGATCGGCGGGTTGTTCTTCGGTCACGAGGAGGCGGGCGTCTTTACAGATAGTTCCGCGCGCATCGTCGAGGGGCTGGCGGCGCAGGCGGCAGTCGCGATGGACAACGCGCGCCTCTTTGAGACGGCCACGGCGGAGCGCGCCAACGCCGAAGCCAACGAGCGTTACTATCGTTTTCTCGCGGAGACGATTCCGCAGATCGTCTGGACGGCGCGACCGGACGGGACGACCGACTACTTCAACCAGCGTTGGTACGACTACACGGGCATCAGTTCGGATGAGGCTTTGGAGTTGGGCTGGCCTCGCGTGCTCCACCCGGACGACGTGGAGCCGAGCGTTGCGCGTTGGAAGCAGGCGCTCGCGACAGGCGAGGTTTACGAGATCGAATATCGCTTCCGGCGTGCGGGCGACGGGCAGTATCGCTGGCATCTCGGTCGGGCTTTGCCTCTGCGCGGCGAAGGCGACGAGATCGTCAAATGGTTCGGCACCTGCACGGACATAGACGACCGCAAGCGCGCCGAAGAAGCGCAACGCTTTCTCGCCGAAGCGAGCGCGGTGCTCGTCGCCTCGCTCGATTACGAAGCGACGCTCAACGCGCTCGCCAAACTCATCGTGCCGCGTCTGGCCGACTGGTGCACGATTGACATGATCACGGACGAGCGCACGATCCGGCGTCTCGCCGTCGCGCATCAAGACCCTGCGAAAGTGGAACTGGCGTGGGAACTCGACCGTCTCTACCCGCAGCAGTTGGGCGACACGGAGGGCGTCGCCAAAGTGATCCGCACGATGCAGCCGGAACTCTATCCGAACGTGCCGGAAGAACTGCTCGCGCTCGTCGCGCGCGACGCAGAGCATCTGAAAATTCTGCGCGAACTCGGTTTGAAGTCGGCTCTCGTCGTGCCGCTCATCGCGCACAATCGAGTGCTCGGCGCGATCTCGTTCGTCGGCGGGGAGTCGGGCAAATATTTCACCGCCGCCGATGTCGGTTTCGCGGAAGACCTCGTGCGCCGCGCCGCGCTCGCGGTGGATAACGCGCGCCTCTACCGCGACGCGCAGGAGGTCAACCGTCTCAAGGACGAATTTCTCGCCACGCTCTCGCACGAACTCCGCACGCCCCTGACCGCCGTGCTCGGCTGGACGCGCCTCCTAGCCACAGGCCAACTCGACCCCGCGACGGGAAAGCGCGCACTCGAAACCATCGAGCGCAACGCGCAGGCGCAGGTGCAACTCATTGACGACATCCTCGATGTCTCGCGCATCATTCGCGGCAAACTGCGCCTGAACGTGCGTCCGGCCGAACTCGTGCCCGTCATCGAAGCGGCAGTGGATTCGGTGCGCCCCGCGGCGGAAGCGAAAGGCATCCGCTTGCAGGTCGTGCTCGACCCGCGCGCGGGGCCTGTCTCCGGCGACCCGGACCGCTTGCAGCAGGTCGTCTGGAATCTGCTCACGAACGCAGTCAAGTTCACGCCGAAGGACGGACGCGTGCAGGTCTTGCTGGCGCGCGTCAACTCACACCTCGAACTCACCGTGAGCGACACCGGGCAGGGCATCGAAGAGAAGTTCTTGCCTTTCGTCTTCGACCGTTTCCGCCAAGCCGACCCTTCGACCACGCGCATCCACGGCGGCCTCGGCCTCGGCCTCGCCATCGTGCGCCACCTCGTCGAACTCCACGGCGGCACGGTCACGGTGGAAAGCCGTGGCGCGGGGCAAGGCACGACGTTCAAGGTCTTGCTGCCGCTGATGATCATGCATCATTCGGAACTCACACACGGCGGCGACGAGGACGGCGCGACGACGGGCGCGAACGCGCACCCGACCGCCGGAGGTCGCCTGACGCTCGAATGCCCGCCCGAACTCGAACACTTGCGCGTCCTCCTTGTCGAAGACGAACCGGACGCGCGCGAACTGCTCGTCGCCGTGCTCAGGCAATGCGGCGTGGACGTGCGCGCGGTGTCGAGCGCCGCCGCTGCAATGTTTGAGTTGGAGACGTGGCAGCCGGAAGTCTTGATCAGCGACATCGAGATGCCGGACGAAGACGGCTACACTTTGATACGCAGAATTCGCAGCCTCCCGCCCGAACGCGGCGGCAAAATTCCCGCCGCTGCCCTGACGGCCTACGCCCGCGCCGAAGACCGCATGCGCGCCCTGCTCTCCGGCTTCCAACTCCACGTCCCGAAGCCGGTCGAGCCGGCCGAACTCGTCGCCGTCGTCGCCAGCCTCGCCGGACGCGCCACGGAAAAAGTTAAAGAAGGGTGAGGGAAAGTAAAACGGGAAAAGGGTAAGGGGAAAGGGCAAAGGGAAAAGCACACAACCGCGTGCCTTCACCTTTACCCCTTCCCCTTATAACCTTTTCCCTAAAGTTTTTTAGTGTCCCGCGACGGCTCCGGCGGCGCGCGTGCGGCCTCCGGCGGCGGGGCGTCGTTCGTGCTTGGCGCAGGCGCGCGTGAGAGCCTGTTCGACGCGCGGTTCGACGTTACATTCGGGTTGGCGACAGACGGCGGCGAGTTCGGAGACGACCAGATAGCGTGCGCGTTCCAGCATCCGCTGCTCGCGGAAACTGAGCGGCTTTGAATGGCTGAGATAGGTCAGGTGCTTGAGCACGTCGGCGACTTCAAAGATGTCGCCCGTGCGCATCTTTTCGGAGAATTCCTTGAAGCGGTCTTTCCAGTCGTGCGGCGCGGCGGTGAAATCGTCGCCCAAATTCTTCAACAACATCTCACATTCGGCGGAAGAGATCGGGGAACGCAAGCCGACTTCGCCTGCGTTGGCGACGGGAACGAGGACGACCGAGTTGGTGGCTGCGAGGCGAAGAGTGTAAAAGGGAATCGCGGTTGCGCCTATCTGCTTCTGCTCAACCTGTTCGATGGTTCCGATGCCATGATTGGGATAGACGACTTTCTGACCGATTTTAAAGCCCACCACACACCTCCTAACACTGTCTGAAAAAATTGTTCACTGCCTGACGCAGTGGCCGGGTTTTGTAGGTTGTACCCTCTTGCTCTCCGGGCGCAGGACGCGCCAAAGGCTCTGCTTAAAACGTCACAAAAGTGTAACAGTCGGTTTCGCGAAGCGTCAAGAGCGAGGGTGAACGGGGGCGTCGGAGGATGAACGGAAAGCGTCGGCCTTTCATTCATCATTCGGCAGTATCATTTCGGCCAAGTCCACTATGCGGCAGTTCGATGGTGAATGTCGAGCCTTCGCCGGGAATGGATTGGACGGTGGCCTCGCCGCCGTGCGCGCGCGCGAGGTGTTTGACGATGGCGAGGCCGAGACCCGTCCCGCCGAGGGCGCGCGAGCGGGCGCGGTCAACGCGATAGAAACGCTCGAAGATGCGCCCGATATGTTCGGGCGCGATGCCTTCGCCTGTGTCTACGACAGAGATGCGGTCGCGCCCGCCCGCTTGCTCGTGCGCGACCGCGACCGTGCCGCCCTCCGCGCTGAACTTGATCGCGTTGTCGCACAAATTCGTGAGCATCTGTTCGAGACGGCGCGCGTCTGCGTGGACCAACACGTCTTCGGCGACCTCGTTGCGAAGCGTGAGGGCGCGCTCGGAGGCGCGGGAGGCGAGCGCGGTCAGCACGTCGTCGATCATCGCACGCAGGCGCACGGGTCTCGCTTCGACCGTCGCCGTCCCGGCTTCGATGGCCGAGAGTTCCAGTATGTCGTCAATGAGACTGTGCATGCGCGCGGCGTTGCGATCAATGATGGAGAGGAAGCGACGGTTGTTCGCGGCGTCTTCGAGCGCGCCGTCTTCGAGCGTTTCGACGAAGGTGCGGATGGCGGTCAGCGGCGTGCGTAGTTCGTGCGAGACGTTGGAGAGAAATTCCTGCCGGACGCGCTCAAGGCGTTCGAGCCGCGTGATGTCGAAGAAGACGCCGACCGCGCCGCGCACCGAGGCACGCGCGCCCGCCGCTGCGCTTCTCTGTTGGAGCGGCGCGACCCGCAGGTCGAAGACGCGCCGCTGCTCCGTCAACTCGACTTTGGTTTCGACGCGCTCGCCGCGCTCAATCGCGCCGAGGTAGGCCGAGAGCACCGCCGGGTTGCGCGTCAACTCGCCGAGTCGTGGCGACGGCTGGTGCTGCTGCGCGCCGCCCGTGCCCTCGTCAAACCCGAACAACCCGCGCGCCGCCTCGTTCGATGCCACCACGCGCAATTCGCCGTCAACCACGAGCATGCCCTCGCGCATACTATTCAACATCGCTTCCAGCAACTCGCTGGCCGGAATGCCCGCCGTCGCCCTCGCCGCATGCGCCACCGACTTCGCGCCCGGAGTCAATTGTTTAGCCAGATCGGGCGACAACTTGTCCTGCCCCCTCCCGTCCGTCAAAAAGAGGCTCGCCGCCGACGCCCCCGCCAACGCGGACAGGAGCGCCAACCACTCCGCGCCCGCCGGATACCAGAAGAGCAACGCCGCAAACGCCAACACGAGCGCGCCGCACAACACCCAAGCGGAGATTAAACGAAGTGACATAAGCGAAGGGATGAGGGATGAAGGATGAGGGATGAAAGGAATACCCTGGCGACTTGAATGCTTTTCTTATTCATCCCTCATCCTTCATCCCTCAGCCCTGCTTTTTGCATCCGACGAAGCGATAGCCGACGCCGACGACGGTTTCGATGCAGTCGCCGCAGTCGCCGAGTTTCTGGCGGAGGCGGCGGATGTGCACGTCGAGCGTGCGCGTGTCGCCATAGTATTCGTAGCCCCAGACGTTGTCGAGAATGTGCTGGCGCGTGGCGACGCGGCTGCCCGTCTTGGAGAGCGTTTCGAGCAGGGCAAACTCCTTGCGCGTGAGCTTGACGGGCGCGCCGTCGCACGTCACGCGCATGTCAGCGAAGTCAATCGAGAGGCGTTCGTCGGCGTAACCCGGCGCGCTCTCCGCGTCTGCGCGACGCAAGACCGCGCGCACGCGAGCCATCAATTCCTTCACGGAGAAGGGCTTCGTGATGTAGTCGTCCGCGCCGAGGTCGAGGCCGCTGATGCGGTCGGCTTCGTCGGCCTTGGCCGTGAGCATTACGATGGGCGTGCGGCGCGTGGCGGGTTCGCGTCGCAGACGGCGACACAACTCCGTCCCGCTCATCCCCGGCAACATCAGATCGAGGATGATGAGGGCGGGCGGGCGTCGCGCATCGAGCGCACAGGCCAACCCCGCCTCGCCCGTCGGCGCGATGATCGTCTCCAAGCCCTCACGCTCAAGGTTGTAACGCAGCCCCTCGGCGATGTCCATGTCGTCTTCGATGATGAGAACTGGCTTTGACATAAGATGAGTTTCAAGTTTCAGGTTTCGAGTTTCAGGTTTGAAAGGCTCTTCGTTCTTTAACTTGAAACCTGAAACCTGAAACTTGAAACCTTTCCTAGTTGCTATGTTTGATAAAGGCCGCTTCGGTCATGTAAACCGTGAGTTCGCAGATGTCTGTGACGTAATCGCCGACGCGTTCGAGGTGCTTGGCGACGAGCAGGAGGCGCGCGGCGCGCGTCGTGGTCGTCGGGTCGCCGGACATCAACCGGATGAGAGCTTGAAATATGTGCTCGTAAAGTTCGTCAATTTCGTCGTCTTGAGCGATGACGGCGCGTGCGCGGATGGCGTCGCCGGTGGTGAAGGCGTCGAGCGCGGCGCGGAGCATCGCGGAGGCGCGCAAGGCCATGCGCGGCAGTTCGGCGAAAGGCTTGAGTTGCGGCTCGTCGTTGAGATCGATGGCGGCGCGTGCGACGTTGCAGGCGTGGTCGGCGATGCGTTCGAGGATGGGCGTGACTTTCGCCACCGCCACGACGAAGCGCAGATCGCGCGCGGCGGGCTGGCGCAAAGCGAGCACGTCAATGCAGAGACGATCAATTTCCACTTCGAGTTGATCGATCTGGTCGTCGTCGCGCAAGACTTCTTGCGCCGTCGAGGTGTCGCGTTCGACGAGCGCGTACATGGCGCGTTCGAGCGCGGTTTCGGTCTTGCCGCCGAGAAGCAGCACGCGATTGCGCAAGCTGTCCAGATCGTTGTCGAGATGCCTGTAGCGTTCCATGATAAGACTTCTTGATTTACGACGATTGATTAAGATGCGGCAAACGACTTGAATCTCAAATTTGAAATCCGCAATCCGCAATCGTCAATCCTTTTAGCCGAACCTCCCCGTGATGTAATCCTCCGTCAACTTCTCGTTCGGGTTAGTGAACATCTGCTCGGTAGCGTTCACTTCGATCAATTTCCCGAGCCAGAAGAAGGCGGTCGTGTCCGAGACGCGCGCCGCCTGTTGCATGTTGTGCGTGACGATAACGATGGTGTATTGCCGTTTGAGTTCCACGATCAACTCTTCGATCTTCTGCGTCGCAATCGGGTCGAGCGCGGAAGCCGGTTCGTCCATCAACAACACTTCGGGGCGCACGGCCAGGGCGCGCGCGATGCACAGGCGTTGCTGCTGCCCGCCGGATAATCCGAGCGCGGAAGATTTCAGACGGTCTTTGACTTCGGGCCAGAGCGCGGCATCCATCAATGCACGCTCGACTCGCTCTTGAAGCTCCGCCTTGCTCCTGGTGAGACGGTTGATGTGCAGCCCGTAAGCCACGTTATCGAAAATTGACTTGGGGAAAGGGTTCGATTTCTGAAAGACCATCCCGACCCTGCGCCGCAAGTTGACCACATCCATATCCGGCGCATAGATGTCCTGCCCGTCAATCCAGACCTGCCCTTCGACGCG